>NZ_CP046707.1 GCF_009873495.1 Nostoc sp. ATCC 53789
TGTTAATTTAAATTAACAGACAAGTAGAGATATATGTCTGCATTAACTGGTTAGAACATTTGATATCTGCATTGCCTAAATTCTATAACCAGTTCATGTCTGCACCAAGCTGTTAGGCTTAGTCAGCGTCTGAAAGTCTTTCTATGACTATGTTTTAGCGATTGGTTATTTCGTCGCCTTCAGAATATAACAGTATTCTCGCGTAACTGTTAAGTTATCTCCAGGACACCATAACCAGTTAGAACGTCCAGAATATGTTAACAGATTACTCATTCCTAACAGCTTGCGTTCCCTTGGTACGTAAGGAAGCCGCAAGTATCGATTGCTCTGGGATTATGGACTGGCAACTGCGTTGCCGAGCGACGGCGGCTTTGCCGCGTCTCGTGCTATGGGTTGGCGATCGCTTCCATCGGGCGGTTACGCCATCACTATCTCAATCCTTGCGGAAAGCCGATCATCCTGTTATAGTTTTTGCAAGAAAAATATAACAAGTTGCAGATTTATAATAATTTGTTCATTTTCCCCACAGATGCTTAAGTAGGCTATCACCTATAGTAGACGGGCACGCCATCGCTATCTCAATCACTAGTGAAATCGCTTCATCTTGTTATACTTTTAAGAAAAAACAAGATAACAGGTTGTAGACTTATGATGGTTTGTTCATCTCCCTCACAGCCAATACCTGAATCCTCATCCATTGATTTGTTAATGAGAAATTGCTTAATGACCTTGATGATTTCTATGGTTAGTTGAGCTTGTCCCGTGGCGATCGCATCTCGATCGCTTCTTTAACTGTTGACCCTGGCGTTGACCATCCCAAGGACTGCTAGCGATTCTTCCCAGTGAGTAGCCTTGGACTGGCAACTGCGTCGCCTAACGACGGCGGCGTTGCCGCGTCTCCTATCCGCGATTGGCATTGGGCGGCTGTACTAGTTTGGCTATGCTTCCTTTTATACAATTTTTGGTAGTCACCACTGAAAATAGCCGAATTTTGTATCAAGTTCTGATACCGTAGTCACGCTCTCTATATATATAGATATTAATCATCATGACTACCAGACCATGACCACCAAAACCCCATAACCTCCAATCTATTTTTAGAGTAGTGAGCATTGGGCATTGGGCGTTGGGCATTGGGTGATGGGCACGGGGCATCACACCAAATCCTTTCAAATAATTATGCCTTATCATTGTTTTCTGGCATAACTCCGATGAGCGCGTTCTCTATCTCTTCCAAGGCTTTATCGATCGCATCCAATTGCTTGCGATTTTCCCATTCACGATATGCTTCTGTTACCTCTGGATCGGTTCCTAACCCAGTGCTACTGCCTACTCTGCCTATGTGTTGGTGGCAGGTATACTCTGGGTTCTTGCCGCGCTTCACAATCCCTTTTAGCCTAGCTTTTGGGTTCCTCTTGAAAATTGGCTCATTAGCTTGCCATTTTGCGTATACATACCAGTAGATTTCACCATCTTTTTTATATTTTTTGCGTACCTCATACTGATGAATCCAGACCCCAGATTCAGACATTGGTTCATTGACCAGATGCTGCCTGATTTCCTTTAATTGTTGAAGCTTCTCTATGATTTGGTCGATGCGGTCTGTCATGGCAGTTACAAGAGTTATGCCTATTGAAAATTTTAAGACATAACTACTTTAACTGCGAAGCGGTGTCCGCGATGGCTACACCCGCCAAAGGCATCGCCTACCGAGCGCGAGAGCATCTCTAAGACGGCTGGCAATTTCCCCAAGTGCGTAGAACTGGCAGCTACGCTCTATATTGCATCTATCCGGTTAGACATTTTTACTAACTAGTTTTGAGATTGATAACAGGTTGTGAGTATTGGCTAGGAGGTGAACTGCGATCGCGATGCCTTTGGACGCAAGTTACGCAAATACAAGGGTGAAAAAGCGAGGTTAACAACGATAGAAGAGATCGCTGTTAACCTCGCTTTTTGATCAGTCTATACAGTTAGTGCCAGCATATTAGCATTATTGTATTAAACCTACCAATTTCCTAACTGCGCTGCTGACTCAGCGCTTTCCTTATCTGACTATCTTTTCATGTTTCAAGACTTAAGTTATTAAATCTCACCTTATATTTGATATTTGACTGGCAACTGCGTTGCCTACCCGACGGCGGCGTTGCCGCGTCTCCCCACTGGCATAACCGCGCCACCATCTCAATTTTGTACTGCTTTGCCAATGCTGGCTTTTATACAAAATTGGTAGTCACCACTGAGAAGAGCGGCATTTTGTATCAAGTTCTGATACCGTAGTCACGCCCTCTATATAAATAGATATTAATCATCATGACTACCAAATCTATTATGACTACCAGACCATGACTACCAAAACCCAAATCCCCAATCTCAATTCTTGGCTACGGGCAACCACTTCATTTTTGTACTAGCTTGGCAATGCTGGTTTTTATACGGTTTTTGGTAGTCACCACTGAGAATAGCCGTATTTTGTATCAAATTCTGATACCACTAGTCATGCCCTCTATATACATGGCGTAACCGCCCGTTACGAGAGCGATCGCTGCTAACAGTCGCGTGAGTCTTCTCCCTCAATCAACCGTCTATTATCTCTAGTTGGATCTGCGTTGGGTGTTTCTCTATTCCTGGTAACATGGTCATCACTTGCGGCAACATTGCCGAATGTTTTTAGTTTCTCAATTCTGAGAATTGTTAGTGGCGACATCAAAGATTTATGCTACAAATGCAGTGTAAGTGTAGTACTCAAAAACCTCTCCAAGCGAACGGCGGTTTCATGTCACGAGCGCAGCGAGAGATGGCGCAGCCACCCGCAGGGCATGAAACCATAGTGAGTATGGTATCACTTATACAAATGCCCGAAATCCACTTTTGGGGGAGAAATCGCGCTTACTGCCTACTGTCAAAATACGCCCAAAAGCACCTTTAGTGTACATAACGACAGTCGTTTGACAGTCATCGGGTTTTTGGACAATGACTGTCGTTTGACAGTCATTTGGTACAGTAGAGGGATACTAGGGGTAGTTTACGGCGCATTTTGACAGTCATCGAAATTTGGTATCAATCAACACGATGGCTTACACACAATCTTCTTAAATTCGGTAGGAATACAGGACATAGAGCAACCTAATTTAGAAGTGCTTTCGATTAAGCGCAGTCACGACAGTAGCGATGGCCAGTTGCTGCAATTTTTACGAGAGCGAGAGCGTCGAATGTCGGGCAGAGGTTTGACTAAAATTGTTTTGAGTACTTTAAGGATGGATGTGTTGGGGGCCTTTTGTCATAAAGCGCATTGGTGCTGACAGCAACACTCTAAAGACTGCTGTGATTTACTCTGTCTCACAGTTGAAATTACAGATTTACTTGCTCAAGCAATTACTCGATTGAGCAGTTTTTTGAAGTACGTTTGCAACAAGTCTGTATTATTTCTGATCAATAAGCCTGGGGTTTATTGATCAGAATTTGGCTTCTTAATTGTGGTTCTAATTGGGGGACAAGTTCAAAGCAGACTTGTGCCTCACCCCGCAAGTCGTTCGTATGAAGTAATTGCCCTGAATTTATTTCGGCTCAATTTATTCAATTGCCTTGGACATTTCCTCTCTCCACCCCTCTTACCCCCCCCGTAATACGTTTGTGAAAAGAGGGGTGAATTCATCGGTGGCTTTTGTCGTGCTTATGTAGTTATTCAGTAGTCTTTTTTGATGGCTGTTGCTTATGCTTCTGCTTTTCAATTTTGACTCTCAAAAACTTTCCGCCAAATATGGCGTACTGTGCGTCAGAAAAAGATGGATTACAGAGCTTAAAAGCTTTTAAGCGAATTTCCCGATAATTTACCAATTATTGGGAGCAAATGGGAGACTTCTTATAAGTATTGGGAACTGTTCGGATTTATTGGGAATTTTTGAGCTAATGAGAATTTTGTGAGTGGATGATGTTCAAGGGCTAAAAAGGTAAGAAACAAATTAGAGAATTGGGAGATGTTGGATAGATATTGGGAGATGTTGAATGTAGTTGGTGAGGATTGGGAAAATGGATGTTTTTTCGAGATTTTCTATCAGACGCACGAATTTAGTCGAATCAAGAAACTAGTGGCAAAACTGTAATATTTCTTGATAAATGTGTCAATAATCACGGTTTGGGCGGTTAATATTGAGAGTAATTATCAATTAGATAGACAAAAAAAGGGTCAAAAACAGGGGTAATTTTTTTTGTGGATTTTGTTTCTTTAACAAACTTCGGCGGGTCTAAGCCCACGACTACAAAATAAGCCGCAAGCTTGGCATGACAACAGCGCGATCGCATAACCGAACCCCTTCAGACCTTAAAGCCACCGCTCTTGATTTTACTCCCGGCAGTAGTTAGAAGAATGCCTTAGACAATGAATGGCCGCGATGCCTGCGGTTCTTGCTAGCCGAACCACCTTCTTCGACCTATGCTTAATTCCCGAAGCGATCGCCATCGGCTCCTATTCCCCCACTGCTGACTCTCACCCCTCTAGCTCGACCGCATTCGCCATTGGGCATTGGATGTTGAGGAAGAGGCGATGCCCGTAGTCATGCTACGCTCTACTCCCCTGGCGGCCCTATTAGACATTGGAGATTAGGGATTGGGTGAATGGGCGTTGTCATTCCATCTGTGAAACTTGATCTGCTTTTGTCGTTCTTTTGTCGTTCTTTTGTAGTCAATTTTAGCTGATTGCAATCGCGTCAACCATCCCACCTAACACTGCTAAAATAATTTTTTATCCCAAATTTTCATTTTTTCGCTTCAAAAGCCATGCAAAAATGGCTGAAATTGAAGTTACCCAAAATAAGCGTAGTGGGTACGTTTATTTTATTCTCTAATCGAAGAATTGTTGACAGCAAAAAATAGTGATTAAGAGCGCTAAGTTGTGGCTTAGTCTAGGCTTAGTCCAAGCTTAGTTTAGGAAACTTGCTTTCTTGAAAAACTGATTCCCTGTGCTTAGTCTAGGCTTAGTCTAGGCTTAGTCCAAGCTTAGTCTAGGCATAGTCTGAAGCAAATGTAGTTTGGCATACAATTTTGTTATTTAAAATCCACTAATTACATAAACTTAGTGGTGATTATGTAATTAGTTTGTAAGGGGAAAATAACTTTAATTCCTCCCTGACTTAAAGCCTTCACCACTTAGAAATTCTTCATTTATCAGCAAGAGAATTTTATCTGTGTCCTTGCCCTTGTTGGCATAGCTGGCAGGGTTACTGGGGTCTTTCTTGTTCTCCATGCCGAATTTCGCGTTATGGCTGATTATTTCGTCTTTGTGTTGCTCAATCCAATCGCGTATCACCAAGCCATTACAGCCCGATAAATCCCTGAGTGCTTGGTTAGTCACTGCCAAGCGATCGCCCTCCCCAGTTGCCACAGTATCGTTATACAAACAAATTGCCTGATAAGACCTGCGGATTTTTTCTACAGCTGCTAAGGTTGCTTTACTTCCCCAGACCTCAGCATCAGTCTTGGCTTGCCAGTCAATCTCTTCTTTGATGGGTGTTACCTTGGCAGGTGTGGCAGTAGTAGCAGGTGCTATTGCTCCCCCGTGAGTTACCTTGTTCACTACCTCAATAACTTTTTTCTCTAGCCAAGAATCTAACTCAGTGATATTGAGGGTAACTGTTTGGGGAAGATGTGTGGCTGACATTGCAGTTTTCTCCTGTTGTAGTTGTTGGTTAGTTGTTTCTAATTGGTTATTAACTTGTTCTAACTGGTTATTGCTTTGCCGTAACTCTTTAATCTCTGCGAATCGCCAAAACCCGTTAACAGGTTTACTCGATTCAGTTTTGGGGGATAATCAGCTAGTCGGCACGCTCCCGTAATACCCTTGGAACCCAATCAACTAAACCTATTTCCAGAAGTGAAACCCACACCAGCACATAGAGCAGAGGCGCTGGTGATGAGTGCTGATGCCCTGCTGAAGTGGAAAACACAAATTTTGGACTATCAGCAACGAGTGAGGGAAACCAAGCCAGTGCAGCAGGCGACATTATTCGACATTGCACCCAACCACTGCGACCCAGACCGGATTGATCCGTTTACGCTACATTTACAACCAATGGCTTTTTACCGGATGCCAGATGATTTTGGTCAAGCAGCTTTGTATTTTGTGATTGATAGTGCTGCTTCCCTATTACTTTATATTGGCGAAACCTGTCGTAGTAACAAACGCTGGCGTGGGACTCATGGCTGTAAAGATTACATCAGCAGTTACCGAGACTTACATTATCGCTATCAGATAGAGACGGCAGTTAATATTGGTTTTTGGTGGGATGCTCCAGTTGAACGACGCGCACGGCAGGCGCTAGAGTTGAGCCTGATTCAAAAGTGGCGATCGCCGTTCAACAAGGAAAATTGGGAGCGGTGGGGGCAGCCGTTTAAGTAGGGTGTTTCGTGGTGATTAAAATGTCTGATAATTTACCTTTTCAAAATCCTGACCAACTACAGCAATGGCATCAGGGTATAAAAAATGCCAACCGTAATAATATTTTCTGTCATTGTCGTGCTTGCGATTATGAGTGGATGGATTCAGCATTTGATGTTACTTGTATTAAATGCAGTAGCAAAGATGTAGAAAGTATTTCATCTTGGCAGTTTCCTGATGACTAAATCGAAATGCTTATTGAAGAGTGCGATGGCGAAGCGAGTAAAGCGAGTGTGATTGTTGTTTTGGAAATATAAGCAATGCCTAACTGTACTATCCCCTTCAACAGCAGATTTATTAGTTGATTATTAGTGACATTAATAGTTCTTATTCTGATTTACCGAACCGCAAAAATCGAGTAAACCGTAATCTTATTTTAGGTCTACTTTAGTGCGGTAATCATCCTTGTATGAGGTGATGAGAACCGAATTTACAGGAGTTTTAAGCATACTTATTATAAATACATAAGCACAAACCCAAGTGCAAAAACGATTAAACAATAGCTGAATTTTTCCGAGAAAGAGTTATGGCACTAGTTCGTTACAACCCCTGGCAAGACTTGAACGCTTTAGAACGTCACATCAACGGCTTATTTGGAGATACCAGAGTCCCATCTGCACAGTTTGACAGAGATTTTATCAAAGTTCCGGCGGCTGAATTGCAAGAAAATGATGATGCGATCCATCTCAAACTAGAACTGCCAGGATTGGAAGCTAAAGACTTAGATATTCAAGTCACCCAAGACGCTGTTCACATTAGTGGCGAGCGCAAGTCCCAAACTAAAACCGAAAACAATGGCACTACAAGAAGTGAATTCTACTATGGTAAATTCCAACGTGTAATTCCACTATCTGCTAAGGTTCAAAACACCAATGTCACCGCAGATTATAAAGACGGCATTTTGAATTTGACACTGCCAAAAACTGAGCAAGAAAAGAACAAAGTCGTCAAGGTTAATCTTGAACAATCTGCTGCATAGTCTGAAACTTCTCTACCTCCAATGATTGATTGAGATAGCTAAGAGCTTGGTTCTGAGATGACCAAGCTCTTTTGTATGCGATGTCTACGACGGGCTATGCCTACGCTGTTGGTTTTCCTCTAAGAATGGTGTGGGGGCGATGCCTAACGGCGGGCTGCGCCTACGCACTAATCATTGAGCGTCTATCGCCTCAGTAAGTAGTGCGTGAGGTGGAAATCCTTCTCGTAATAGCTGGTGTTCATTCATGAAATCG
This sequence comes from Nostoc sp. ATCC 53789, assembly GCF_009873495.1. Taxonomy (GTDB): domain Bacteria; phylum Cyanobacteriota; class Cyanobacteriia; order Cyanobacteriales; family Nostocaceae; genus Nostoc; species Nostoc muscorum_A. The sequence goes on from NZ_CP046707.1 coordinate 7,666, forward strand.
TTATCTAGGATTCCATAGCATTTAGTCTTTTGGGCTATTTCCCTTACAAAATCATCGGTGAAGACTACTCCAAAATAAGCACTACCTTTAAACCGCTCACCTATCCAAGTTGGATCAATTAATTCTCCATCATTATTGATCAGCCAAGCATGGGATACAGCTATATCAATATCCTCACTAATAGCAAAGCCTTCACAGTAGTTTAGGTTTGGATACCTCAACAATCCTTTTAAGCAGTTTTCAAAGCAAGCTTTAAGTTCACCTTTAAATGGTGATTTGACCTTTGTTACAAAAGGCTGTCCATGTTCTAAAACTAATCGTTGTGTACTTTTGTATTGAAAGTTAGAACGTGTGTTAAGTTGATCAATCAAGTCTGCTTGTTCTTTTAATATCGTCAAAAGACGGTCTAGATTATTCATTATTAAATTCTTTATTTAAGATTCATTTAATTAAAGTTAACTAAATATTAAACCACCAATACTTATGAACTCCTGTCAGTTTTGACCCAGCTACTGCGTGTTCATCAGCCCATGTTAGTGTACTACCATCCCCACACTCGTAACCATCGCCACCAAATTTACCTACCCCCTCTTCTACTACTTGCATCATCACTTTAATAATCATTTTCTCAGTCACAGAAATATTATAATGTTCTAATAGTAGAGCTTTGATATCTTTAGTACAAACATGGTCAAAAAATCTAGGCTTTTCTTGAATAATACTAATAATTAAATTTTTTAAATCTTCTGCTTTCACTGTCTTAAAATCCTTGTTGCTCTAAATTCTTTAGTTTTTCTAACTTTCGATTCAACAGCGCTGCATCAGTTTCTAGTTCACCATCGTCATCAGTTTCGCGTTCCTCATCCAGCCATTCCAACAGTTTGGCTTTTGGACGAAATGACATTATAGGACGCTTCTGATTATAATTTTTTTGAGCTTGGTAAAGTGCATCACGATTGGCTTCATTCCATCGCTGCTGATTAGACTTAGCAGACGACTTGGATTCAGAAAACTCTGGCATAACTTCAATTTTGAGATAGCCTCCTTGACTTTTGAACTGCCATCGGTTGTTGTAATTATCAAAATGTTTTTTTGCACCCCGTTCAGTCTTCCAGCGCTTGCACCAATGTAAATCTGTATTGGTAAAAGCATATTCAGTATCACAGCTAAATGTGTATAGCCAACCTAAAGGCTTATCTTCTTTGGTATAACAGCGATATCCGTAGTACATCAGTCAAAGTTTTTAGTATTATTTAGATGGTAAATAGTTCTTTGTCATTTTCACTGCCAGAGCATTTTTTATCACGAAGGATTACTTTTATAGGAGATTCACTGCCTGCAAAATATTTTTTAGTTTTATCTAACAGTTGTTCTAAATCATTGTCTTCTAAGACTTTTAAAGTTCTGGTTAACTCAGGACGATTTTTGAAAGTTGTTGTTGGTACTTTTAGCATCCAAACATTACTCCGAGCTTTTCTAGAATAGTCGGAGTAAACCAGAATATACCCCCATTCTTCAGCCAATTATAGAATCTTATTTTTAAGCATAAGAAACTTAATTTAGTTAGTTGGCTCATGTTCGCTGACATATTTTGTGATAACTTGCTCAATTTCGGACTCCATCACATCCATGTGACCATCAACATCAGCATACCAGCCGTATTGATTAAGTGCAGCGATCGCAGCTTTGACAGTATCATTCACTGCTTGTTTTCTCCTACCTTCAGGTGATGCTAAATAAGCCTGTCGTTCTGCTTCCTTCTGCCGCTCAAGAGTTTCAATTTTTTCTAAGATTGGTTGTATTTTATCTAGAGTCCAAAGGTAACTAGGTTCTACAGCACCAATTTCTTTGCCATCGGATGTATAGCGCTTTCCATTAGAGAGAGTTACTTGTCCAGTTGGGGAAATGCGTTCAATTACATCTATTTCAGCTTTAGTACCTATACGCACACTGTCATAGTAAAAAATTCCTACTTTATCCCCTGGTTTTAGTTCTAATGTGTTCATCAATTAAAATTGTAAATATTTATTTGAGAAGTTGTAATTATGTCAGATTAACTCATTTTTTTTAACTTCTTCTTCTTCATCTACTACCTCTTCTACACTTTAAACTTTCCAATCAGGTGGTTCTCCAGACAATGCAGATTGTACTGCCTCATCCTTATTTTCAGCAGTCACCTCTATCTCGAAATATTCTTTCCTTGATACTTTTACAACAAAATTTTTCATATAGCAGTCCTTAATTTTAGTGTCAATTAGTAGGATTATTGGTCACGACATCAAACTCAGTTCCAACAGTGCTTCACTTTGGGTTAACAACTTGTCGGTGTAGGGAGATAGCCAACACAAACCCGGAGGTTGACAGTTTTCTTGCTTACGCCATCCGGTATCACGTAATATTTTCTCTTTGCGATCGCAATCCATAACCAAAGCAATAATTTCCTTTGCCTCGGTCAGCGTATCCACACGTTTGATGTTAGTTCTGTGATAACCGTTGTGAAACGGTGTAAGCCCGCTTTTATCTTCAATCAACCATCCTTTACTAGTATTACTCCGTCCGGGTATTCCGTTGGAGTAGTAAGTATTGCGGATATAAAACCTGCCATCAGGAGTAAGATATTCACCTGCTTCGATACGTTGCAGCTCAAGTTTTTTCATCATTGATACAATTTACTTTCTAGTTCCATAAGCTTTTTTAGTTGACGATTTAGAAGTACTCCATTACTTTCTAAATTGCCATTTTTATCTTTCAATCGCTCTTTTTCTAGCCATTCTAGAATTGCAGGTGCAGGACGAAATGACCAAATAGGACGCTTTTTATTGTAGGCTAACTGTGCTTTTTTTATACTTTCTTGATTAGCATCATTCCATTTGTGCTGACTGGTTTTACCATCTTTTAAAATACGACGCTTATTCAAGAGAGGATTAAAATAACTAATCAACTCTTGCTCAATCACATTCAATTGACTGGCATCTATAACTTGTAACCAGGATATTCGGACATTACCTATTTCCTGAAACTGCTGGTATCGGTGATGTACTATCCATCGCTCTTGCAAGTTTATTGAGCAACCAATATAAAGAATGTCATCGCTTGCAGATAAAACAAAATAGATACCTGGGTAATCTGGTAATTTCCGACATTGTTCAAGCGCAATAGAAGGCAAACTTAAAGGATTAATAGTTGATAAGTCAATCATTAAAGTGTACCCCTAAATCACTACCTAAAGCTTTTTCAATTCCTTGCAATGTATCAAATGGCAATTCTTGAACTTTCTCGTTTTCAATCCGATTCCAGTGAGGAACGCTGATTCCAGCTTCAGCCGCTAGTTCCGCAAGAGACTTCTTTGATGCTTGCCTATATTTTTTTATCCGCTTACCTAAATCTGTAAACTCTTTACTGAAAGTGACTCGCATTAAGACATATTCCACCAAAATTACTTTTTAAATAACCAATTTTATTTTTATTATAACTTATTAAGAGTTACTTTATAAGTAATACTTGTAAAGTTATATAAATGTTGCAAAGAAACTCAAAGTGGCAATCATTAACTAACGGTGGTTTTTGGGTTATTTACAGGCTTACAATTCACAAGCTGACAAAATTGTATTCATGGCGATCGCGGTTGAGTTGGTAGACCGAACCGCCTGTTACTTCTTGAATCGTGACTGCACCGATGTAGTGGTGGATGTGCATTGCGGTGTTGATATTGCCCCAGATGGGGCTTGACATCGTTGCATCCTTTTGCAGGTATGCACCGTTATCATTTTTGATTACATAGGGGTAAGCCGTGTACATAACTTTTGTATCAACTCTCCCTTTCTTGGAATAATACTGTTTTTGTTGGGTAGGATAATGCGTATTTATCGCCGTAGGCATCGCAGCCCTTTAATTAAGGCGTTCTGCAATAATTTCTATGATTTTTGCTATTTCTTCGGGGCTGGCATCCTCTGAAGGCATAATAGTTATCAAAGATAGAGAACGGTGATTAAGCACTTTCTTGGCATGATATGGAAGAGTAGCATAAGTGCATCCATTTAGTTCTGTCTTAACTTCTAATCCGCTCAAAACTAATTGATTAGTGTAAAAATCGACAATTGCTTTTAACCTCTGTTTGCCATCAATAACTTCGTGTGTATGATCTGACCTTTCATAGAGAACAATTGGCATTACAGGGAAATTAATAATAAAAGATTCCATTAGCTTGGATTTTTTTACATTATTCCAATTCCCAACAGATTGACTCTCATTATCAATCACCATGTAATTAGGATTAGACCTAATTTTTTCAACTAAGGCTGGTAGTTTTATTCTGTCAATTTCTTGAATTAATCTGTCTTGAGCAGATTCATATTTGGCATTAATTTCATCGTCTGTCATCATGATGATTCTTTTCCACCCATTACTAAAACTGGCTCAATCCAAACTAGTTTTCTTTGCTGTCTGCCTTCTCCGTAAGGCTGATTGCGTAAGAATCCTCTGCGCCAATGAACGCTCTTAGTACCATGTGTACCGCTACTACCTTCACTGCTTTGCGTCCCTTCACGTTTGAATCGATATCCAAGTCCTAGCCAAAGTGGTTGATAAAAATCTTGCGCTTGCGCTTTGCCAAAACCCCTATTCACCCTAACTAGTTCGCTTGTTGTATCTACAAGTTCAGGGCGGCACTCCATAATCAAAATCAATCGTAGTAAAATTGAGTGCAAATATTCATTAAATTCTACAACTACCTGCGGACTAAAATCTGTAACATCAGTATATCTGAACTTTTTTAGATTATCACTAACTTTGAATCTGCGGCAGAAAACACTATCTCCATCGATTGCAGCCCAATAAAGCAAGTCATCAGATGTATCATAATGCCAAAAAATTGCATCAATACTACGTTTTTCTGGGGAAAAAACTATACCCTTGGGCAGCATAAAAAATCCTGTTTTCATTGCCCATTGCAAATTTTCAACTTCAACATCTAAATTTGATTGCATCAATGCGCTCAACAAATCATTATTTACCCAGTAAGCAGGGCATTTGGCTTGCCCTACTTTCAAAAGTGTGTAAAGGCTAATATACCTTGAATCCTTGGGGTTGCTTCTGAGTGATGAAAGCAATAATTTTTCGGTAGCAGAAAAATACGCATCAGCAACAATACCGCACATTTTCTCATAGCTTTCGTAACCGTCTACATGAACAACGGGACGAATAACAATTTCATTAAACCAACCTCTAGGTTTTTTGCTCATGCAGCACGCCTCGAAAACTCTTCACGATGCCATTGTAGAGAATCCTGTCTAGGATAATACTGCTCCTTGGTGGGTAAGATAATGCGATCGCCCCTAAATTCCCGCATTGGTCTAGCGTTGGGCGAGTCTTCCCGCAAGTTGTCAGCAACAATAATGGTGTAATCGTCGTTGATGGTGAACCAAAAGCGGTCAAATGCCCAGTGATGATTTTTGCACAGTGACAACCCGTTATCAATGCGGTCGTCGTAGAACTGGGAGAATGGTTTGATGTGTGACCCGTCCACAATGTTTTGACCAAGTGAATCGAGTATCTGTAACCCGCAAAACGCGCAGCGTTGGTTGTAAGTTGAGACAACGATTTTACGAAAAGCCCCATCTCGCACAATTACAGCTTGTTCATCTTCTAATTCCTCTGGTTGGTAGACCTTACCGCCAGAGCGTTGCAACTGGTCTTGTAGTTCAGCAAAGGCGTTTACTTGTAGTAGTGGCTCTATATCCTGTGTACGCTCGTTAAACCAGGAGTTAATCAAAACATGAGTCAGTACAGTCCTGTCTTGGGGATTTTGCAGCAGTGACCAGAGTTCATCATCGAGGTAGGCGTACTCAACTGCCTGCCGAATAGCCCCAGGAGTAACAATTTTTGCTTTAGATGTAACCGTTAATTCAAATCCGAGATTGGGTTGGAAATGCCAAAAGCCATCGCTTCTAAGGTAAAAAAACGGTTGCCCAATATTTGGTTTGCGTACTGGCTCTAGTTGACTCCAAAGTTTAAGAAATGTGGCGATGAGTTCAGCCGATAAAGGAATTTGGTTTCGCCTAATCTCCCCCTGGCTGATCATCTCGATAATTGATAGCAGCAAAATAGGTTTATTCGGTGCAACTCCACTAGAACGGGATACCCTGAGATTGGCAAACTTATTGACGTAGTAGGCGAGATTTTTCGTCATTATTCACATAACTGTATAGGTCGTTTGCCATCTGCCATAAATTCTTACTGATTTACTCAACTAGAGCTAGAGCAATTTTATTGTTTAAAATAACCGCTTTAGCAGTAGTTATTGGTGTATAAGGCATTACATCTTTGCAATAAAACAGTGGGTGGTCGGGATGCAAGTTATATGTCACTCGCTGGTAGCCTAATCCTATGAGCGATCGCACTGCCTCATCACTCAGCTGCTCCCACCCTAACGACTGCAAAATACCCACAACATAGGCGTGGACATTTTTACGACCTTGAGCGATCGCACGTTCTCGTCCCTTGCGCTCAACCTCAAACACCGCATCGGTTAGTTGACACACCCCAGCATGAGTTAGCAGCGACCCGCTTTTTCCTCCTGACTTGAGTGAAAAGACGTGGTAATGCAGGTTGAAGTAAACCCCTACACGCTGACCGTAATATACGGCTGGGTGAATTGTGCTGAATGGATACCGATGAGTCATGATTAGCGTGCAGCTACAACCCGCATATTCTACAGCAAATATTAGCTGACTAATACTGTTAACCGTAATGCAACCGAGGTGTATTTAGTTACTCATAAGCTAGGCTGTTCCCGAAAGTAATGAGTATCTAAAAATACAATGAGCGAGTCAAAGTTTTTGGCGATTGACCCGAAGTTAGAGGATTACTGGCGGGCAATTATATTGTTTGGTAAAAACGTTGCGTGTTATAAATTTGCGTTGGCAAAGTCATTGTTGGAATTAGCACCGCAGGGTAAAAGTACTATCACCTTGGAAGAGTTAGCAGAACCGTATTCACGTTATGTAGTTGAACACATACAGAAGTGTGATACGCAACATCAAAAAACTGACCGCCCGTATCCTTTTATTGAGGCGTGCCGACAGTTTAAGGCGGGTGCGATCGCAAAAGACGAATTGCTTGAGATAACGAGGAACAAAGGATTTGATGTGGTGTTGGGTGCGTTCCACAATGTTGGATCTGGACAAGTACCCGTAAGCTTTTACCACAAGCCCAGGAATCGCAAAGAGATTATTGTTAAGGATGAATTATTTAAGTTATTAGAAACTGAGCAATTTCATAACTTATTGCCGGAAGTAGATGCAAGGTGGCAACTTGTAGAAACTGCTTGGGATTTAGATATTTCACGCAATCTCCTAACTGTAAACTACGACTCAGCCCAACAGTTGCTATTTACATTTGGCGAAGGCAAGCGGCGGGTAGATATTACCTCATGCCGGGATGCCCTCAACGGCTATCAAAAAGGTAAGTGCTTTTACTCATTTGCAGATATTTCGATTGAGGCAGGTTCTAAAAACCTAACCGATGTAGACCATTTCTTTCCTCACTCTTTGAACGAATTTATACCAAATATCGATGGTGTATGGAATTTGGTGCTGTCATCTACAGAATGTAACCGAGGCGAAGGGGGAAAATTTGATAGGCTCCCTGACACCAAATATTTAGAACGCCTGCACAATCGCAACGAATTTTTGATTACCAGCAACCATCCTCTACGCGAAACACTTATTCAACAAACGGGCAACACGGAAGAAAAACGGCACTATTTTTTGCAGTCCATATACAATACAGCACAAAGATTTACAGGAACTGGAAGTAATGATGGCTGGAAATCAAAGTTTGAATATCCAGTAACGTTCTAAAATAGCAGGTGCAACGTCTGGTTTCCAAAAAAAAATATGCGCGAATATCGCTGCACCCGTAATGCCCTTTATGCTCATGACTGCACTGGGCGTAATGACATTAGAGAACGCCAGGGGCATTACATCTGGGCAATCAACGAAGAAGCTGCATGGCAAGAAATGGCACGGCGGTATCCAGAGGAAACCACAGAAGGGTTTACTGTTCAGGAGTGGGAAAGTTTTGACGTTAAGGTGGTGGAAGTGAGGCGGGATGACGAAGGAAACATTATTGAGTAACTTGAGCGATCGCCCTCCGCTTTTAATGGAAGCATTGGCTGAGGTTAGGGCTAGCAGCTTGTGCAATATGTTCAATTATGCCTGCGTTATCATCACCCTTCAAGACCTTGGTTTTGAATTACAAGCAGATTGGTTAGAGGAACATCTTGATAGTTATAACGAGATTTTAATACATGAATTTTCTCAGTGGTTGCAAGCTAATCCTCGCCCCTTTAAAGAATCTGTAGCTCAACGGGTGGCTAGAGAGACTGGGTTGGAACTAATTGAGGAGTAATAAAGTGACACAAAGGGAAATAATTAAACAACTCCTTAACCCCTATGATTCTTCTCAAACTGAATGTGATGGCATGACCCGCATCTGTCACACTATACTAACTAATCATAGCATTGAGCATCAACCGATGTTTGGGGTTTTGACTCAACATCATCAACACATTGAGCCGCATTTCTGGATTGATTTACCAAGTGGAGAACGCATCGATTATCGAGCTAATATGTGGCTTAAAGGAGATGGTATTCCTCACGGAATCTTTCATCCTCAAGACTTTCCAGATGTCACCTACACTGGTGAACCTATAGAGTTAGATGTGTTGTCACCAACACTATTTGAAATACTGACTCTTGAGTTTGATTGGAAAAAATTTCAGCAATATGAAACACCTGATGCTTAATTTTGCCCAGGTTCTACCGTTATGATATATTGCCCATACGCACAGCCATTTTCCCATTCCCTAGCATCAACTATATAATAAGTGTTATCAAGCTTGAAGACTGCCATTCTTTTATTTCTTCTGGTCGCTACTTGGATTGCAACATTAACAAGTTCTTTAAAATTTTCAGATGCCATCTATAATTACAATTCAATCTTGATAAACTGCTAGGATTTTTGATTAATTATCAAAAATGTAAATAACAAAACATATTTAAGATTTTGTCATCTACAGGTGATTTGCTCAACAACAATATTCTTACAAAAACGCTTGAGATAAACAAATTATAATAAAATTGAATAAAATCTATATTTTAACTATAATGATTAGCTCATTACGGCTGCTAAATTTTAAAGCATTTGAGAATCAATTAGTTGAATTCAAATCGCTTACCTTACTCTCTGGTTATAATAGCACTGGTAAATCCTCTGTATTGCAAGCACTATCGCTGCTGCATCAATCTTACCAGCAAAATTTACTACAAAACACTGGCTTATTGCTCAATGGGAACTTGGGAAATATTGGCACAGCTAAGGATGCTTTATATGAAAATGCAAAAGAAGACTATGTTGGATTTGAGCTTATTTTTAAAAATGAAACTAAAGGAATATGGCACTTTAACTACAACTCATTAGAGAGAGAAGCTGATGTTTTAGAGATTGGATTCAAATCTGTTGATGCCGATGTTTATCATTCAAGCATTTTCAGTAAAGAATTTCATCACCTTCAATCAGAACGTGCAACAACTGCATCAGGAATCTTAAATTACCAAAGGCGAGAACTTAGACAAATTGGGGCGCTTGGCGAATATGTAGCACATTTTATTTATACCTACGGTAATCAACCAATCCCTATTGCTCAACTCGCTCACCCGCAAGCAAAATCAACAAATTTGCTAGACCAAGTTGAAGCATGGATGGGAGAAATAAGTTCTGGTCTACGCATCCAAGTTGACGCACATCTAGATATGGATTTGGTTAACTTGAAATTTAGTGACCCTATTGGATACGGCATTACCTACGTTTTACCAATTATCGTGGCAATCCTAGCATCCAGTCCGGGTGCATTAATTCTGATTGAACACCCAGAAACTGGACTCCACCCCCAAGCACAAACAAAGCTGGGTAAGCTGTTAGCGCTGGCTGCTAACTGTGGCGTTCAAGTGGTGGTAGAAACTCATAGCGACCAGATTTTAAACGGCATTCGTCTTGCTGTGCATGGTGGTAACATTGAGTCAGAAGATGTGCAATTGCATTACTTTCAACGTCAAGAAAACCAAGGTCAAGCTTTTATTAAAGTTGTGTCGCCACGCATTAATAAAGACGGCAGAATTGACCGATGGCCTGATGGGTTCTTCGATGAATGGGAAAACAGTTTAACAGTTTTATTAGAACCTGCAAAAATATAACTTTATGAACGATATTACACAAACACAAACAATTTTGCTTAGACAAGAAGCTAAAGCAAATTTAGATAATTTAGTTAACAATTTACAAACAATACAATCTTTATTACAAGAAGGTCAAAACCTAAGAATAGAAAATATCATTAAAGAATCAATATATCTTATTGAAAAGATTATGCCAAATCTAGCATTTGATGATGCTTTGAAATTGACTTATTTAGTTAGATTCTTAGTGAATTGTCTATTGAATTTAGAAACAATCAGTAGTGATACAGATAAAATCAATCAGACTATTCAAGAAATTACTATTTGGCATGATACTGTTATCACAATATTCCAATCCAACTAATATATTTAAGAAATAGAGATGCATATTAACGCCTAATATCAATAAAGACGTAAATGTGTGTAGCGATACCTGCGCTCGTCCGCAGTTATACTATGTCATTTACGACACTTCTAACTCACGTAGCAGCGCCTCATTTATCCTTTGTGCCTCTTCCCCACTAGTTTCTACCACATCAAAGGCTTCTTTGACTGCTGCTTGCACTCTAGGCGGCAGCGCTTCAAATTTATCGTTGTTGAGTATAACAATGCGACAACCGGGGTAAGGGGCAAAATCACCGAAAGGTTCCATCCCTGATGTCATGAGCAATTTGCTAAGTTCTACAATAGAATGGCGAGGCTTCTGGTTGTCCTCAGTGCTGTTAATTTCGGATGCAAAGTAACCACACAGCCAACTGAGGCTATCAATGTCTTTTTTTAAAGCTGCAACCGTACCATCTAAGACTTGCTTGTTGAGCTTAACAGGCAGATTGTCAAAAATTTGGTCTAAGGCTTCTGGCTGTCGCTTGTAGCAACAACGCACCGCAGATTCAACAAGTTTATCGATTTTAGTGGGTTGGGGTTGCCCAAATCCTTTGCCAGACATGGTAGTTGGTATATTTGATACTAATTAGTATATTTGATACAGGGATTTTAGCAGGATTTGGGGTTGTGAGGTGGCGATGTTTACTTTAAGGGCTGCGCCTACACTCTTTGGGCTTTCCTCTAAGAAAAAGTTGAAGTTACACCGCTATGTTCAAAGCTTCTGGCAATTTGGCATCACAACTCTCTAAATTGCCGTTTAAATGAGATATCGATAGAACAGAACAGTCACAAATCGCCAGTTGTTGACCCAACGCTGTAGAACTCAGCAGCCAACCCACAGCGCTCGGTCATCGCTTCACTACAACTGGTTAGTAATGTACTAAAAAACACATAGTAAAGATGGTATGGCGTACCCACCAACAGCCTGCGACCACTTGCAGTTTCCTCTAAGAACCTGTTAAATAATTCGTCTGCCAGTCGCTTTTGAGAATCCCGTAGTCCACAATATCTACGTATTCGTTCCATCTAAATTTGTGTTGACGGCGACAACCCTCGTAAACCATACCAATTTTTTGCATAACTTGTCCTGATGCGGGGTTATGAGAAAAGTGTCGGGCATGAATGCGGTGGAGCCCCAATACCTCAAAGCCATATCGCAATATTTCTTTTGCCGCTTCTGTACAGTAGCCTTGCCCCCAATAGGGTTTTCCTATCCAATAGCCCAACTCGGCATGGTTATGTTCAAGGTTGATTTGCAAGCTGATCGCACCACACAACACACCAATATCACGCAGCACAATCGCTAAGTTCACAGATTTTCCCTCTTTGAAGGCTTTTTGATGGGTTTTAATCCACTCTTGGGCCATACCGTCTTGGTAAGGATGGGGAATAGTTAAGGTCATAGCGGCAATTTCTTTTACACCAGCCAAGCATTGTACTTCAGGTGCATCTGCAAGGGTGAAGGCTCTCATGACAAGTCTTTGTGTCTGGAGAGTTGGCTGCTCGGCTGTGTAAATGCTGGTGTTCATAGACCTAAAAAACGTATATTTCTGATTTCGCTTATTTGGGGTTGGGGCCTTTGGCACGGTGATACCCAATTGCTTAATTTCCTTGCTTGAATGAAGGATAAACACAATCAAATTACTGCTACTTTACCTAATACTGTCTCCAAACGGCTGGTGAATTGTGAGGAGCGATCGCAAGTCATAATCAACTGCTCAATCGCCCGTGTCATCGCCACATACAATAGTCGAGCTTCTTCTTCTGGTGTACCGTGTCCGTACTGGTCAGGTATATAACCAATACCAGGAATAAGCACCACTGGGAACTCTAACCCTTTAGATGAGTACATGGTTATGAGTTTGATGCTTTGTTCGGCTGGGTGATAGTTGCGGCTGTCACTATTGGCATTTACCCACTCTATTGGGATTTGGGCTTGTTGGAAACTGTTGTAAATGTTTTCGCCCATAAAGTTGGAGCGATAGATAATTGCTATTTCGTTCCAGGGGATATCTCGCTCGTGTAATTGTTGCACTCGCCCTGCTAGGTAATCTACCTCGTGTTTAAAACTGGGTAAACGGATCAGGTCTGGTTTGGGGCCTTGTCGTCCTGCACTAGTCGGTTCTACCAATACCACTTGGTCATCATCCCCGGTGGTAGGAGTCATCACTTCTTTAGCAAATTCATACGCCACCCCCAATACTTGAGCCGTGTTGCGGTAGTTGAGTTTAAAAATAGTTGTGCGTCCCTGTGCCTGAATACCCACGCTCTTAAAGCTAAATTTCTTAGTGCGTTGTTCACCGTAAAGGTTTTGGGCATCGTCGTAGAGGATAAGCAAAGAATTGGTTTCGGGATTGACCATCTGGGCAATTAATTTGAGCCACTCTGGTTTAAAGTCGTGGCCCTCGTCGAGCATTACAGCGCCATAAGTGCCAGCCGGTATCAATTTAGCATCAACGGCAGTAATTACTCTTTGAACTAGTTCTTCTATATAAGCTTCACCTTGATAATCTCTAGAGTCGGGTCTAGGAATGTTGTATTTTTTTAGTAAATCCATACACCAGCCATGAAAATGTCGTACTTTAATGCGACTGATTTTGTGCGGGTCTTCTTGAACCACCTGCCGGAGTTTGGCAGCAAGAGAGACGTTGAAGCATAGCACCAAAATTGCTTTATTACTGACTTGAGCAAGGTGCTGGCAACGGTAGGCTAAAATCATGGTTTTGCCGGAACCAGCCACACCATGAATTACCCGATGTCCATCACCTAAACTTCGTGCCAGTTGCTCTTGCTGCAAGTCCATAATTTTGAGAATGTCGGGGATTTGCAACTGCGGCGATTCTTCAGTGGCCGCGGTGTCAAACTCAATCTTGGAAGTAATCCGTAATTCTGGGAAGATATGCCAACGGATTCTATCTATTTGGCTGCTGGTGAGTGTCTTGCCAAATTGATATGCCGATAAATCCCAAATTCGCTGCTGAAATTCGCCTGCATCTGTGCTTGGGAGCATTTCATCTTTGCAGATCACTAAATGTTTCTCAAATACTGCTGTTAGTTCACTTTCATTGAATGCTTTGCGGGTGATGTTGGTGAACACGACCCCATAACCATAGGGAATGACCAGTTTACCTTGATAATTACCTTCCTGCTGCACCAGGGCGGGGTCTTTTTCTAGCATCTTGTTGACTGCTAGGGCATAATCTCTTGCTTGTTGTAGTGGGTGTTGGACTTCCTTGACCCCATTCTCAGTAATTATTGTGACTGTGGAGGGATTGATACTCTTAATAGTGTCGAGTTTCCAGTCTTTCACCTCCAGAATAAATAAGCCCCGGCTGGGATGCAGCACGATAAAGTCTGGGTGCAATTGCTTTTTACCTACTGGCACGTCATACCACAGCAGATAATCATTCTCTAATTTTTCCTCTAAGCGCTGCGCTAACCTCCTCTCGCCAGAGGTCATCCGCATTGAGCAGCTATTAAATGAGGGAATTAGAGTAGCCATAAATGGTAGATGTTTATATGGTTTTTTAAGGGGTGCGTAGCTTGCCGCCGTAGGCATCGCTCCTACTGTTAGTCTTCCCTTAAAAATGGGTGCGATCGCCCCATCCCACCCTACAGTTGCTCCATCTTAATCCCCGCCACTTCCAACATCACCGTAGTAATCGGCACAAGCCGCCCCACAGTGGTGTAATAGCTATTCCCTACGGGTGTTGTAGTCGAACGCTCCCGAAACCGCCGCATGGTAATCAAAAACCACTCCCGCGTCTTGGGCATCGGTAGCCTATACAACTGGCGAGTATTGACAAAGTAGTAAAATAGCCAATCTGCTTCAGTGTACATAAAGCAGCCGGGGGTTCCACGTTCTAAATTGCTGTGAGTTTCAAAGAAGAGGTTACGAGTTTTATTCCACCTATCGCCCTTAATCTCAATCAAAATTTCGCTATTCTGAGTTGTCCAGATGAGGTCAACATCTCTGCGCTGGTAATCTGGGTTATCCTCAACGTTAACAACACTAATAGTTTCTGGTTTGGAGTAAAGCCAAGCCTCGATGTCAGCAGCAGCCAGCTTTGCCACTTCTTGAGCTTCGTGCATGGTGTAGGTCATGGCTGTATCTCCAGAGCAAGGCATACTAGTTTATTATTTCACTTTCATTGCCAGAGCGATCGCCCTCTCTTTGAGCGAATATCCTAGCTAAAAGCATTCTTAGAGGAAAACTTAAAGAGTCAGTGACCAAACAAGGTAGATATGCTCCCGACGCATAGCGGCTTTTCGTCAAACATCGCCTGGTGATAGGTGGGTCGCTTCACTCTACACTTTCTTGATGCATAACCAAGCAATATAAATTATACAGATATCTCGTAAGCGTTCAGATTTATTCTTCAGACATTGCTAGGTAAAACTAATAGTATTCAAACACTTTTATAATTGCACTCAAGAATGCTAAACATTTTGAAGTTCCAAAGAATGATATATGCTGCGAAGATGCTTTAAAGCTCTTTCTTTGCGTTTACGCAATGTTGCTTCATTCTGAACTTCCTTCCCTTGTAAAATTAAATGCAATTTAATTTCCTTCCATGATAAATCTTTGATCATCTTCAATCTCAAAATTTCTTTTTCTTCTGGCTCTAACTTTTCAAAGGCTAGGTTTACTCTTTTGAATAATTCCTCTTCAATTTCTTCAGAAACGGTAAGCCTGCAATTAACATGAAATTCAATCATGCTTTCATCAAGTTGTGAAAATCTGTTACGTTCTCGGCTCTGTTCCCTAATGATGTTATAAGCTGTTGCTCGAACCCAAGCAAGCGGTTTATCAATGTGTTCACCTTTTGCCATAAGTTTGATTCCACGCATATATGCCTCATTTAGTACCCAGGTAGGACTATAAGAATTACTGAGATTGAATTGGGCAAGGCTGCGCTTAATGAAAGCTAACATCGAGTGGGCAGAAGAACTCCCAGAATCAAGCAAGACCTGAAATTCTGTGTCAAATGCCTTACGACCACAAGATAGCATCCGATTGCCTCCAGTTAACTAAGTAGGAAGTGTTACGGCTTCTTATTCGGTTGAAAAATGGATTAACTTTACTTGTTAGTGACAAAAATGATTTTTTTGTGACTTGTTAATAAAATTTTTCTAAATTTTCGCCATTAGCGGTCACAAAAGTAAAAAATTTTCACTATTCATTATGTAAGGTCACAAAACTAAAACATTCTCACTGTATAATAGGAGGTTAACCAAGCCAAATATGTTCACAAACTGGAAATTAAAAGGATACTGCGTATCTCTAACGAATTCTACAACTAGATGGATATGTAAGTCCGAACAGAATTTGGTGATAAGGAGCTAGTACCAATGGTCAATTTTTCTTTCTCAAAGGAAATTAAAAATCCAGAGTTACCATTAACTCATGAGCAGAAGAACATTATCCGAGAGTATTGTTCTTTAGCAAGTCTAAGTAGTTTATCAGAATCAGAAGCACAACGGATAGCAGATATCCTAGAAATCGCTCAAATAGACCAAATACTTGATTTTTGGATGACAGAAGCCGACTATGTTATTGGTCATAATTTAAACCTAATTCATGAAAATGAACAGAAGAATTTCCAAGCTAGATTAAGAGAATATCTAGTAACTGATTGTGGGGGTTTGAAGCAAATTACTTTTCGGCATACCAAGTAAATTTGTCTGATAAACTAAGAACATAGTCACAAGACTATGTTCTTAGTTTTATAATCAGAGTTTCATCCCACCTAGATTATGCTGATTGAAAACTTAGACTACAAAACAACTACCACGCAAAGTATAGCTACTAGTGTTAAACAGTAAGAGGCAAACATTAAATAGGCAACAACCGCCGCCATTCCCTCAGTTTTTTGCTCTTTAATACTGCCGAGCTTGGATGCAAATGAATTAAATAATCGAAGCATATTTATCGCTCCAGAATTATGTTTACCTTCAATAATTAGTGATAGCTGCTATTAATATGTGACTGGTTTTAATACTGCTAATCACTGCTCTCCGTCTTGGTATAAAAAAAATCACGGTGCGATGACGTAACCGACCGCCGTAATCATAATTCTTCCAGTAGATGAGATAAATCATTAAAAATGCATATACTGCAATTATCAAGCAATGAATTTATTAGCTCCTAGTTTTAGACCAACTAGGAGCTTTTTTATTAATTATCTATCTCAGTTAGGGGGTATATCACCAGAAGTAACAGCATTCATCCTCAAGGCTATTAATAATTGGTTCTGTTGGTAGAAGAAATGTCAATGTTTGGATTGCTATTGTGTATTTGTTGGTAAAAAACGTTTATAAAATTAAAACAATGAATATTCTTGCTTGGATTGTTTTAGGTCTAATTGCTGGTGCTATTGCAAAGGCTATCTACCCCGGTCATCAAGGCGGCGGAATTCTCGGAACAATCTTATTAGGAATTATTGGTGCTTTTGTTGGTGGTAGTTTGGGTGTATTCTTCAGTACAGGAACCTTGACATTAGCCGCCCCCACACTCAGCATTCCCGGTATTGCAGTAGCGGTTCTTGGCGCAATCGTTGCGGTATTTTTGTGGAACTTGCTAAATCGTCGCAGTGCAATCTAAGAAATTAAATTGGAATCAATTAATAGTAAACATCAGGGAATTCATTGCACTATATTTTATCCCTGAATTTAATTAAAACAGTAGCGCTTACCTATATTTAGGTAGGCGCTATTATCATAGCGATCGCTCTTGCGGGTAAGCATCACACTTATTCAATTACCATCACCGGATAGAGTCAGAGAAGGAAAATTAATGATAGTTTGAGATGATGGAACGCTTATCTCAACCCCCGAAGTGAAAAAGTCACTATTAATCGCCCTAATCTTCACCGCCTGTACAGCCGTGTCACCAATCAGCATTGCTGGTACTGTCCCAAGTTCAACCCATGCCATCAAAATGTCTTCATTTAACCTTAGTTCCCAAAAATGGCAAAACCGCGTGCTACTAGTGTTTGCACCGTCGGGTGATAACCATAGCTATCAGCAACAGATGCAGTTATTTAACCAGCACCAAAACGGTTTTACAGACCGGGATTTAGTTCTCGTTCAGGTTTTGGCAACAGATAAAAGCTATGCCAACGGACAGCCAATAGATGAATCTTCTGCTGCCAATTTGCGAAATCGCTTTGGGGTTGATCAAGAAAATTTTCGTATTATTTTGGTAGGCAAAGATGGTGGTGTTAAGCGCAGTGATACAAAACCTGTCCAGGCAGCAGCAATTTTTGAGCAAATTGACGCTATGCCCATGCGCCAGCAAGAAATGCGCTCTTCGAGGTAGAAAGTAGCTATAAAATACAAGCGAGTAAAAGCTGCACCAAGGGGCGATCGCCTTACCCTAAAAAATACAAGCGATCGCATATTTGATAAACAAACGCTGTCACGGATAAAATACAAGCGAGGAATCGTAATGGGTGGTTGACAGGAGTAGTAAAGTTTTACTAATTACCTTCAACACACTATGTTTCTGGGGAATGTCCTGTTAACTGGAGAAGTTTTTGAGCGGTCATTGGTTCTTGAGCTTGATTAGACCACAAAAAACTTCAAATGAATACTCTGACTCACTCATCATTAGACTTCTGCAAGAAGTCTATTAACAAACCATTGGAGGCTTGTTTAAGATTTTTCCGTAATCTCGTTAGTCATAAAATTTATTTATGGTTATGAGCATTGATTTTTGAGTTTGCCAATCAGAGAATTAAGATTGATTTGAGTAGGCCAACCTTGAGGAAGATTTGCAGAATTATATCCTCTGTCTTTCAATCCTTGAATAAATTGGTTGCGGATGTATGCAGTATCAAAAGTCCCAAGCCCATCAAAATAAACATCAGTTAGGTGAGCAGGGTCTAAAGCCATTTCACCTTTATATACTGCACCATCATTTGAATCATCCCAACCCCAAGGGGTATTAGCAGAATTTGTACTGCAAGTTGGTGTACCAGCGCCACACCCACCACTCGAATCTCCCTTGAAAGTTCCCCAACTAGCGAAAGTATTGGCAGAAGAACTTGATAAAGAAGCTTCATTTAATTGATGTTGCCACATTCCATTAATAGCAAACACATCAAGCAATTGATACTGTACATCGCGGTCATTCCCTGAAGCTGGAAGTTCTGCTGTAGTACCATTCGGATAGTAAATAATCCCATCCTCACTACTTGCACCCTTAAAGTTTCCAGCATAAGGCCAAGCTTTTAATCCATGACCTTTAGCTTCTTGAGTTGTTAATGGGTGCAATGAACCACTGTAACTATTCATTGTCAGCGTGCCATCAATACTTTCTGCACCATTGCGTAAAGGACTACCAGTTGGAGTGTAAGAGTAGAAATCGTTATGAAATACAGTGACAACGCCTTCTAATTTACCAAAAGCTGAACCGTCCTTACGGACAATTGTAAGTAAACCCTCTAAATCATTTTCGTGTTCTTGATCAAAAGGAATATCAGTCCAGTCTTGAGGATGGTAAAAGGAATATGTAATGAACCAATGAGTACAAGTTTCAGCTACAGAATAGTAACCATGAGCAGAAAGTGGAAAAAGGATTAGGTTATCCCAGTTATTTGTACCTCGCCAATCGTTATCGTAATCAAATCGTGTAATGTAGTCTCCACTATACTTGGTGCTGTCTGTGTCTTGATAGTGAATAGGAGCATGATATAAAGCTAAAGCTAAATCAGTGGTGGATTGAGCAATTACTTTTGTATCTGTTAAAATGCCAATTACTATTGCTATAAGCAGTCCAAAAGCCACAAGAAAAAGTTTTTTGAAACTCATTCAGTTTCACCTTTGCTGATAAACAAGATTCAGTATAAAAGCCAATATTTAAGAATTGGTAATGACTCAGGTGATTCGTGCGATTATAAAGTTAAGATTTGTGTTGATGCTCAAATTAATCGTTTAGATTTAACTCAATTGAAAAAATGACATATTCAAAGAGGAAAAGTTGCACACAAGAAGCGATCGCTTGTGACAAAGCAGTACACTAGTACTATGCTGAAATTACCAGAGTGCGATCGCTGTCTCCTCTACTCACACAACCCTCACCTCGTCTGTGCCGTTCACCCAGCAGGGCCACAGGGGGATAGCTGCTTGGACTTTCGACTTGACCCCAACGCCGAACCAGCAGAACTGTGGGAACCGGAAGGGGCAACCTACTACAACGGTGAATTAATACTGCAACCACAGCAGCGCTTAACTCAACAGCAACAGCTAGAACTGCTAGATACTCATCCTATGTTTACTGGCAAATGCCCTCAATGCGGATATGAGTTTGACCGCGACTACACGGCGCGGGTGCATTGGGATTGCCCTGAATGTGGGTGGATGGATGATAGCGTGTAGAGCAATTTCTGGAAAACTCTATCTACTTTCTTACTTAAACTTGGCTGAACTTACCAGAGTAAAGTTCATCAGATACTTCTTTAAGTTTTGGTTCAACCACTGTCAAATGTTGCTCTAAAATTGCTAAATTCCTAATGTTGGACTTATAGAAAGCATCAAATAAATCACCCACTAAAGGCACAGTACCAACAACTGTTTCTAAACCTACATTAAAAATCATTTTGGCTAAATCTCGCTGTGGGATGCCAAAGCGGGTTGCTAAAAATATAATGTAAGCTGAAAACGCTGTACTGATTAAATCACCTGCACCGGGAATCAAACCGATAATTGGGTCTATTCCAATATGAAAACCCGTTAAAGGGATACGTATAGATGTGTCCATCAAGCGGCTGAGTTTGCGGATGCGATTTAGAGTAGCAAGGCGTTTAGCAGCGTCCATAATTTACGATATTTACACTAATTTTAAAATGCACCATTTTTAGTTATTTGTCTTGTACCGTTAGAAATAACAAATATGAATAAAAATCCACCAATACTGTCTAAAAAAGCAGATAGATGGATGATATAGTTTATTGCGATGCCTTCCTGCGGCGGTAAACTACGCTCTATTAAGTGCTTATGACCAAAACTAATTCAGAAATCCTAGACCAGCTTCGTACAGCAGCGAATGGTTTACTCATGATGAGTGAGTCTGAGTATCCGTTTGAAGTTTTTCTTTGGGAAGATGCTGCACCTGTAACACCCCAAAAAGTTATACAACAAACAAATCATCCTCAAGATACACCCATTAAAATTGTTGGGATTGACGATTTTTTTCAAGTGGCAACGACAGAAGAAGATTGGCATGAGGAAGAAGAGAAAGCAACCGTCAAACGATTTCAATCTCTTGTGCAGACACTCAAAGAAAACCTGAGCAATTTGCAGGTATATCGCCTTGGACACAAAGAGATTGATGTCTATATTATTGGTCAAATTCCATCGGGAGACAGTATCGGACTGTCCACAAAAGTTGTTGAAACTTGACCTGTTTACGAATTATCTATTTTACTTTCAATAACTTCTTGAATGTTTGGCGAAACATTAGAGAGAAAATCATAGCCTGTGAGTTTTTCTAATTCATCAATACTTACTTTATAAGCTCTCCAATCGTTGTTTATTTCTTGCTCGTTGGGTATGTTCACCGCGATTACACGGGTGCTTGCAGTAATACCATCAAGTCCAGAGCCAGGATTATCTAGTACGACAACTATCTTCCAAGTTGATTTGGGAACTGTCACCTTACCTTTAAGGGGTTCGCCAAGACTACCAAAAGGCCCAGCTACGATATACAGTTCTTTACCAAGGCTTACCAGTTCTCGGCAATAGTCTTCTAAATTGCCCCAAGTGTTCCGGTTGTTGTCTGGTGTCTGCGGCATCATGTTGGTCATGAGGAAAGTTGAGGAATTATCCTCTATCGTTAGAGAGCGGTCTGCCGAAGGTACAATATGTCCTCGGTCATAACCTGAAGCAGAGTACATAGAAGGAGTTATCCGCATCCAACCCGCAGGCAAAGTATTATCAGGGCGAAAGTTATCTTGACGCTCTGCTTTCCCTAGCCATGACTTATTTAACTGCCAGCTTGCCCAGTTGGGAGTTCCCTTGCTTCGGTTGTAAGAGAGTGCATACTGGTTTTTTGCCATTAGATAATTATCAGGAGTATCCACCAGGGCGATCGCATTGCTGGGATTTCCCAAAAGCAGGTTAGCGCTAGTTGAGGGTTTAGTAGGTACAATCGGTGTTGCCTGCAATGGTTTTTCTATGGTTGGTGTTGGCACTTGGGTTTGCGCTGGCGAACACCCCAATAGAGCAATTAGCCCAGTGGCAACAGCCAAAGCCTGAAAACGTTTGATTAAACGCATAAATTTTAGATACTATCGGAGATTAATTTAATCATCATCATTTTT
Organism: Nostoc sp. ATCC 53789; assembly: GCF_009873495.1. GTDB lineage: Bacteria > Cyanobacteriota > Cyanobacteriia > Cyanobacteriales > Nostocaceae > Nostoc > Nostoc muscorum_A. The sequence goes on from NZ_CP046707.1 coordinate 29,609, forward strand.
GAGGCGATTTCCAGATTTTGACTACAAGAGCGTAGCTTGCCGCCTTCGGCATCGCGTTTCCTCTAAGAAAATGCTTATGAGCGATCGCTCCTTATCGCTTTGGCTCTACAATCAGTTCATTGCTATCAAAATTGATATCAAATGGCTGACGACAAGACCCCACCAAGCGAAATGATTCGCGTTCCTACTGCCCTAATTCCAGTAGTCAGAGAACTATCGCGGCTGCATCGCCAAGGGCATACAATTGCCTTGCAGCAAGGCTTAGAGGAATTGATATCTAAATTTGATAGCAATATTGATATCGATGTTGCCCCCAGCAGTAAATCGGTTTTGCAGCTAGAGAAGAAGCTGGAAACCAAACTAGAGGCTATCTCCAAGCATCTGGAAAAATTGGAACGGGCTATTTCATCAAATAGATACAACAGTCAACCCAAACAAAGAAGACAAGCTAACCCATACCAACAAACCCTAGTTGAACTGCAAGCATTGCCTCCTGAAAATCTAGCACCGCGACTAGGTTTAAGTCCGTCAAGCCTCGCACCGGAACGAGAAAAACTCACTACCAAAGAATTTATCAGTTGGACTCGTAACCGCGACCCCAGAGGCATAGGTTGGGAATGGAATGCAAAAGATGGACTTTACCATCCAGTGAAATAACTGCCACTGTCCCCACAGTAGGGTTTAATGGAGGAGCATTCAACATAAGAATAACCAATGTTGAATACTCCCACGCTCACTAATACCGAACTTATCGACCTCTGGCTGCATGGTAAAAGTAAGAATACCGTTGACGGCTACCGTCGCTATGCCGAGCGGTTTTTTTCTCATGTCAACAAGCCCGCTTCTGATTGCACCCTCATGGATATTCAACTGTGGGTGATGACACTAAGTAGTTCTGATAATTCCAAGCGGGTAGCAGTGGGAGCAATAAAGAGTCTATTTTCCTTTGCTAAACAGTTGGGGGTGATATCGGCGAACTTGGGTGTTTTAGTTAAGTCACCCAAGGCAAAGAACCGATTGGCAGAGCGAATTCTCACTCAAGAGGAAGTACGATTACTGATAAATTCCACGACAAATGGACGCGATCGCACTCTGGTTCGTTTACTTTATTTTGCGGGTTTACGGGTAAGTGAATTATGTAGCCTCAAGTGGCGTGACCTCAAAGCCCGTGGTGATGGTGGACAAATCACGGTATTCGGTAAGGGTGATAAAACGAGAACCGTGCTGGTGGGTGCTGGTATTTGGCGGGAGATTAACTCTTTAAAGGGTTACGCCAAACACGATGACCCAGTGTTTGTTTCCGCCAAGGGTGGTCATCTGTGTAGGTCAATGGTATTTCATATTGTGAAAAATGCTGCAAACCGCGCTCTTATTGAGGGGAATGTATCACCCCACTGGCTCAGACATAGCCACGCTAGTCACAGCTTAGACAGAGGAGCGCCGATACACTTGTTACAAAAAACATTGGGGCATAGTTCGGTAGCGATTACGGAAATGTATCTTCATGCCAGACCGACTGATAGTAGTGGGTTGTATTTGCCCGATGATGATGAGTGATGGGGTGATTAGTTCTGGAGGAAAATATGAAAGTTTCATTTGAAAAAACTTACCCAAATATTACTCGTTGGGTAGATGAGCATGAAGGCTGGATTGAAATTGGTTATGACGTAGATAGTCCTCTCAATTCTTTTGTACGCGCACTCGATTGTGGTGGAATGTTTTGGGAGGGAAAAGAAAGTTATGAAAGTTTGGATGCAGCACTGCAAGATTTAAATGCGGGGCTAGAAGCTGTATTAAAAGATATTTATGGCTAGTAGCGATGCCTGCGGCGGGCGGAGCCATCGCCTATATGAATGAATTTGGTTAAGCTTTCGTACTGCTAGAAAGCATTACAATTGGTCAAGCTTTAGTTTAATTAGACTGATGACGTTTACCCATTCTCTATATCCAGATAATTGGTCAGAAATTGCCACTTCAGTTAAACAACAAGCCCAGTGGCGTTGTCAAAAATGCGGGTTACAGTGCATCGCCCCTGGTGAAAAAACATCACATCTAACACGCTCAAAACGCAGAGTGTACACCCTACAGGTACATCATTGGGACAGAAATCCGGCAAATAACCACAGAGGCAACCTTATAGCTCTTTGCAGTGGTTGTCACCTTCATTACCATCAAGGTGGTAAATCAAATGTAACACCTGGGCAGTTATCTTTGTGGTAGGTAAGTATGGATGATGATACTCAAGAACTAATCGCTATCCAAGAAGAACTAGAGCGACTGGGCGATCGCTTAAGAAAGATTTTTCCGTCAACTCATCCCCAATTTGATGACGTTTTTGAAGACGTTGGCGCGGCTGGATATTATCTTCGTGAAGCTGGTTATCGTCTGGAATCAGTTCTTAAAACCGTACAAGGTGATAGCGCAGCCTCTTCGAGTCATCGAGCGTCTGAAGAAACTGAAATTGAGTAAAATTTCCTATCCTCAGACAAGCCAGCGCTCAAAGACTAAGGGATATCCGCAGACGGGAGCAACTACGAGTAAGTTTTGAGCGACACCGATAGCGTAGCGTTAGCGACGCAGGAGCGTCACAGCCCGCCGCAGGCATCGCTCCACCATTTTTCTTAAAGGATAATAGAGCGATCTCTCTTAAACCAAAAACCCAGTTACGATGACTGGGCTTTTGATGGGGTTATATTCCCCAAGGGCTATTAATAGAAGTTATTTATAAGTCGCTGTTCTAATAAGGACTACACCGCCTAGATAGCGAATTCCAGAAAACTAGAACCTTTTCATAGACGCGCAACGCTCCTTCACCTATCACCAAGGAGCAATTTACAAGCGAACGCAAGTAGTGTGTGTCTGCACCAGAGGAAAGTTAGCGTAAGCGCAGCCCCCCGCAGGTATCGCCTTATTCTTTTAACTAGTAATGCTGCTGTAGCAAGGGGTAGAGTGCTGCTGCAATTATCTCGAATTGTTCACCATCTGGATAGGGACAAGCAATTTCTTCTCCATCTTCATTGCTCCAAGATTTAGAATTGTAATCAAAAGTTAATATCGCTCTTCGCCACCATGCAGATAGGGAGAGCCGATTGTTTCCATAACCAACTGTGAAATCTATTTTTTTAATTAGGATTTTCATATTATTGCAGGATTTAGACTGTGGAGCTTGCTGCCGTGGGCATCGCACTAATCATTAACCAAAAAGTGGTTATCTGATTTACAAAAAATTAGCTCACATCCAAACTCAACAACATACACCTTTGTTAATTCAAACTTTTCTGACCTTTCAGTAAATAAACAAGTAACTGTTTTTTCTTCTTCTCTGCCAGAATTACAATATTTAAATGTTCCTGTAATAACTCTAGATTTTGTGGGCTTGTCTTCATCCATCATATTTCTCCATTTCTTAGAGGAAATTGTAGGGCGATCGCTTTACAACTTTATTCAGTGTTGGATATGTCGGGCTTATTGTCAAAAGCAGTTATGTAGCTTGCGTTAATACTGTTTAAAGTAAGCGATTGCTCTCCTCACTATACGGTTCACACTTGACAATATCTAAGGGTGCGATCGCTCACTGTACTGTGAAAAGTTCAATTCTAAAAGCCTTGCTGGGACTAAGTTTTAGATGATTAATTTCCTTTTTCCTGGTTTATATCGATTAATTAAACTTGGTACTATAGTTTTGAAAAATAACTTGTGATTAAAGGGGAATATGAATGGCGATTGCTATTCGACAAGCTCGTGACGACGAACTTGAAGCGCTGATTCCGATACTACTGTTGGCAGAACAATCGGAGCGTGCGCTGCGATGGGGACTTGCTAACCTCGTCGATGTTGTATATCGCATGGACGACAGCGAACACTTGGTTGGTGCAGCAACCATGAAATGGCGCAGCGACCCCTGCGAAATTATGGAACTTGGTATAGCCCCTGAGTTTCAAAGGCAAGGTTTAGGTAAAGAGTTCGTTGCTTGGTTGATTCAAGAGGCGAGGCAACGCGGCAAGAGACAGATACTCGTCGGCACGTCTAATTCAAGTATCGCCAACATTGCTTTTTATCAAAAGTGCGGATTTCGGATGGATCATGTGCGCCAGGACTACTTTTGGTATTTACCTGAGCCAAGCTACGAAAACAGCATTCAGATTCAGGACTTGCTCGTATTTCGTTTCGATTTGGTGCCATCCTCAACTAGGAAAAACAAACTGAAAGAGGAAAAGCAAATTAGGTATGAAAACTAAGGGTAGAATTAGTTCTTCGGGATGAAGAGGGAGAATGGCAGCAATAATGGTTCCCACTTAAATCTGCCTGCTCACCGAAAAATTTACAGTTAATTGAGATAGTAGCCTAGATATAGATATGGTTACTTTAAGCTTGAGTGACTAGTGTTATCCTCGATACATGAAAAGTTTCATCTGTTATGTTACTCTGCTCTTATTTGGCGCTAGCTTACTAGCTAACAGTCGCAGTACTGCCAATGAATCATCTATTACTAGCAATAGTCTCGTTGTTGCAGAAACTACGAGTAGTGAAGAATTCATCGCTAGGGGTACAGAACCCTTTTGGAGTGTTACTGTGAGCAAGAAGGCAATTGTCTACTCTTCGCCAGACACAAAACAGCAAACCTTCTCCTATGTTGCACCTCTAAAAGCAGAGGCGCGTCCCGCAGACTTGGTGCGAGTTTACCGACTTCAAGGCAAAGGCAACAATATCTTAATCATCAAAAAAGTCGATGCCTGTAGCGATGGTATGTCAGATAAAGAGTATCCATACTCGGCAATTTTTATCCTGGGGAATAAGGTTTTAGAAGGTTGTGCTGAGAAAAAATGATGCCCCATCTGCAAATTTAGCCTTTACCGCCAAGGCATTCACGCAGCGTTCGCCCGTCCCCAGAATTGTGCAGTAGACAAACGTATACTACAACTGTATTATTGATATAAGTCCCAATTACAAATACTACAAACCTTCAATGATAAGCAGATTCTCCTCAACCATTAGCAGCGTGATACATTGCCGACCCAACAAGGGTTTAGGCAGAGTATTCGCGCTGTTTGCGTTTGAGGAAATGTATTGTTTTGTCGGCAGTAAATTGCAGCGTGAAAGTATTTTTGAAGCGATTACCGGATGGCTGAATCTAGATCAACTTATCCAAAGCGGGAGGTGCAAATGTCTTACAGCACCGACATAGGGCAAAAAGTATCAACTACCTGACCCCCGCTCCTGATGACCAGAGGCGGGGGTTATTTTTTGAGGAGTGGATTTAACGTATGCAAGCTCAACCACACATATTACAAAATTCGGTGGTGGTCTTCTCTAAGAACTACCTACCACTGGCACGTATCAACATTAAACGAGCAATCGTGCTGTTAGTCACAGGTCAGGCAGAATCGTTGGATTTTGGCAGTACAAAGCAGTGGGAAGTACGCTCACCCAGTGTTGTACTACAAGTTCCCGAACATATTCGCTTGACTATGGGTAATCCCGAACGCCACTGGAAAGTACCACCTGTAAATCGGCGTGAAGTACTCAAGCGAGACAACCACACTTGCCAATACTGCGGCAGCAGCAAGTGTCTGACGCTCGACCATGTAATTCCCCGCTCAAAAGGTGGGCAGCACAGTTGGGACAACGTTGTAACAGCGTGTGAGAAGTGTAATTCAATCAAGAGCGATCGCTTACCTCATGAAGCTGGAATGGTTCTCAAAAGTAAGCCTAAAGCCCCAATTCACCCAGCAGTAGCATTTGCTGAACAGTTTTGGAATGCACAACGCCTGAGTGAGAACGAGTAATTAACTTCAAACCTAGTCAGAGAGGGCAATAAGCTCGATTACGTAACACTGCCCTCTCAGTTCTTTCAAAAAGTTTGTAGTATGCCCTTGACATTTTTGTAGTATATTATGTAGTATAAATGTAGTAAAGCACTACAGCCTCTCAAAAAGGCATAGCGCAAACACTTCTGAACCATGAAAACTAAATAATTGCCATCCAACGTGGGGGTGTAGCTTAGTCTGGTTTAAAGCAGTCGCCTGTCGAGCGAAAGACCGTGAGTTCAAATCTCATCATCCCCGTGTAGCCTTGTGGACAAATAGACAAGTCGTTCTGATTCTCAGTCAGAGAGAAGCGGGTGCAACTCCCGTCAAGGCTTCCAAATGAGGATGTAGCTCAGTCGGAAAGAGCGCTTGTTTCCGAGGCAAGTGGTCACAGGTTCGATTCCTGTCGTCCTCGTAGTATGTCCAGGTCGCCTAATGGTAGGGTGTTGGTCTGCAAAACCGACTGTGCGAGTTCAATTCTCGCCCTGGACTCCAAACGTTGCAGTGTAGCTTAACGGCAAAGCCCCAAGCTCATAACTTGGTATATGCGAGTTCGACTCTCGCCACTGCTACCAAATGCACAGATGGTGTAATGGCAACACCACAGTCTCCAAAACTGTTGTTCTGGGTTCAAGTCCTAGTCTGTGCGTTTGTGGTGCCGTAGGCAAATTGGTAAAGCCACAGGTCTTTCAATCCTGGGTTTGCGGGTTCAACTCCCGTCGGCACTGCCTCATGGGTCGGCTCACCTATTGGTGTAGGTAACGGTCTGTAAAACCGCCGCGTTCAGTGTTGCTGGTTCAATTCCAGCCCGGCCCATTATGGAGAGATTGCTATTGGCAGGGCAAGCTGTTTGCTAAACAGTCGTGGATGTAAGTCCACTGTGGGTTCAACTCCCTCTCTCTCCGCTGCGTGAGAACGTGGTGTAACTGGATAACATCTCAGATTACGAAACTGAAGATTGAGAGTTCAAGTCTCTCCGTTCTCGCCTTATCCCCCGGTAGCTCAGTTGGTAGTAGCGCCTGTCTGAAGAACAGGAGGTCATCCGTTCAATCCGGATCTGGGGGACTGGCACATTGCCTCATAGCTCAATGGCAGAGCAACGCGCTGTTAACGCGGGGGTTGTAGGTTCAAGTCCTACTGGGGCAGCCATTCATTGCCGAGTGGACGACTGGGAAAGTCGCGCTCGTCTCTGAATCATAGAGATGTTGGTTCAACTCCAACCTCGGCAGCCAATTATTGCCCTGTGGTGTAACTGGCAACATCCCTCGCTTTGAACGAGGAGATTCCAGGTTCAAATCCTGGCAGGGCAGTATTATCCGGGTGTGGTGTAGCTTGGCAGCACTCCTGTTTTGGGAACAGGCGGTCGTAGGTTCAAATCCTACCACTCGGATTCGTGGGTCGTTAGCTCAATGGCTAGAGTTCCCGCCTTTTAAGCGGAGTGATCAGAGTTCGAGTCTCTGGCGACCCACCTTGGGCTGTTAGCTCAGTTGGCAGAGCAGCTAGCTGCCTATACCAGCAGAAGTGCGTAGGTTCAAGCCTATACAGCCCACCTTGCCCCTGTGATGCAATTGGAAGACATGACCCGCTTAAAACGGGTTTTCTACAGGTTCAAGCCCTGTCAGGGGTACTATCAAAATGCTGGTGTAGCTCAACATGGCAGAGCAACTGTCTTGTAAACAGTAGGTTGTAGGTTCAACTCCTATCATCAGCTTCAATGCGATTGTGGTGTAATGGCAGCATCAGAGTCTTCCAAACTCACGGTACGAGTTCGAGTCTCGTCAATCGCTTTCTTAGCCCTGTAACTCAGTTGGGAGAGTGCCTCTCTTACAAAGAGGAAGTCGCGGGTTCAATCCCTGCCGGGGCTACCAATTTATGGGAGTGTTGCCTAATGGATAAGGCATCGATCTTCTAAATCGAGCAATGTAGGTTCGACCCCTACCACTCCTGCTCATGGGTTCGTAGCTCTAATTGGGAGAGCGCCTGTTTTGCACACAGGAGGTTGTGAGTTCAAGCCTCACCGAATCCACTCTTGGTGTCTGAAGCCAAAGCGGTCGCGGCGCTGGTTTGTGGAACCAGTCATAACGGGTTCAAGTCCCGCCAGACACCCCTTATATGGAAGATGCTGCTCAAGGGAGGGCAACTAGTCTTGAAAACTAGAGCAGGGTAATACCTGGGGGTTCAATTCCTCCATCTTCCGCCTTCCACCTGAAGCCGAAAAGTGAGGCGCTGTGCTGATAACACAGATATAGGAGGGGCAGTACCTCCCTGGTGGATTCTTTCTGGTAGGCGTAGGTCGCCGCAGGCATCGCTCAGACTATCAACTAACAATTTTCTTAGAGGAAAGGCGATCCAGTATTGCACTGCGATCGCCTACCTCATACATTCCTGCGCCTTCGGTATCTGTTATTTACAGAAAAGATTTCCCCCGAACCTCGGTACTTCACGCCGGGGTTTTTTGCTGTGGAGTGCGATCGCAATTCAACGGCTTGTTACTTAGGAATGGGTGCATCCACATCTGGGTAAAGGTAGTTTACCGCCGTAGGCATCGCCTTTTGTCGCGTCTTCTGACCAAGAAGCTTGATAACTACCTTACAGCCTTAATTTATGACAAATCTACTGTTCCCAGTTGTATTACCTTTACTCCAGAGCTACAATCTGCCTGTATTAGAGGCATTTTTAATTACAACTGTAATTTATCACTCGTGAGCAAAACCCGTATTATTGCGCTATTTAATCAATCAGGGGGAGTAGGAAAGACAAGTTTAACTATGAACTTGGGCTACCACCTCGCTCAAAAAAAGAAAAACCGCGTTCTTCTGATAGACCTTGACCCCCAAGCGTCACTCACAACATTTATGGGGTTAGAACCGGAAAGTACCACCAAAACTGTCTATGAGGCAGTGGTGGGTGAAGAACCGTTAGCAATTCATCCTGAACTGATTCACAGCATGGGTTTGGTTCCAGCTAACATCAACTTAAGCGCTGCTGAACTTGAACTGGTTGCCGCCTTGATGCGGGAAATGCGCCTCAAAAATGCACTTGCCCCCATTTTAGACAACTATGATTTTATTTTGATAGATTGTCCTCCATCTTTAGGCATCCTCAGCGTTATTAGCTTAGTAGCAGCAACCCATGTCTTAGTACCTATTCAGTGCCAATTCAAATCCTTTCAAGGAACTGACTTACTATTAAGAACTGTAGCCACACTCCGCAAAGGTGCTAATAAAACACTTACAATTGCTGGCTTCATCCCCACAATGTATGATGCACGTACTGCCCAAGAAAGCAGAACCATGAAAGCTATCACAGAACAACTTTCACCCCTGGCCACAGTTTACGAACCCATTCCTAAATCTATTGCCTTTGCTGATGCAAGTGAGGCACGCATACCCTTAGCACTATACAATCCCAAACATCCTGCCGTCGCTGTACTAAAAAAAATCGCCCTCAGTTTAGAAAAACTACAGTGAGCAAAAAAGACCAACCCTATACCAGCCAGTTAAAAGGTGTAGCTGCCCTACTAGGCGAAAGCTTTAACCAAACCCAAAGTACTGCTAATTCACCAACTACTGTTGCCATCAACTTAATCAAACTGCCACAGTCCCAGCCCCGGCGCTACTTCGACCTTAAAAAGCTTGAAGAACTATCACGCTCGATAAAAGAACTGGGTATTCTCGAACCTTTATTAGTGCGTCCCCTTCCTGGAGGCGGTTATGAAGTAGTCGCAGGGGAACGACGCTATAGAGCCGCATCAATGGCAGCATTAACTGAGGTTCTCATTATTTCCAGGGAAATGGACGATGCAACTGCATACCAAGTGCGCCTCGTTGAAAACCTGCAACGCGAAGACCTCAACCCCCTAGAAGAAACTGAAGGTATCCTGGAATTGTTGGTGTTGCGGTTAGAGATGACACGAGATGAAGTAATTAGTCATCTCAACCGGATGAGAAACGTTTGCGATCGCTATGAGGAAAATTCCGAACTGAGACATAACGTTATGTCTCAACCAGAAACCAAGATAATTGAAGAGTTATTTTCATCTTTGGGACGGATGAGTTGGCAATCGTTTGTCAAAAATCGCCTACCATTACTCAATTTACCTCCAGATGTGCTGGAAGTGCTACGTTCTGGACAGATTGAATATACCAAAGCACTGGCGATCGCCCGAATTCAAGATGAAAAAACTAGAATTCAATTTTTAGAAGATGCGATCGCTTACAATCTCTCATTGAGCGAAATTAAACGCAAAATCAAAGAAATTGAACAGCAGACTAAATCAGAAACACCATCATTAAAAGACCTAGCTGATGACACATTTCGCCGCTTAAAAAAATCTCAAGTTTGGGACGACCCAAAGAAAAAAGCGAAGGTAGAGAAGTTGTTAGCTCAGTTAGATGCACTGATGCAAGACGACAATCCAAAGTAAACCAATGTGGTAATTCTTGAAACTATTCAATTTGCTGTCTAAGGGATGGCGACATAATCATTAGCCCTCGGACAACTTCTTCAGGAGTAGCCGTGCCATCAATTACCTTTGGTATAATCGCTATCACTTCCAAAGCCAGGTTCGTAGGAATTCCTCTTGCTTCTAACCGCTTCAATTCCAGAACGTCAATGCCTGCTGCCAATCCCTCTAAATACTCTTCTACACTCACTCCTAAGTTTTCAATTTCTGACATGGGTATAATGGGTTTTTTGTTCGACCTCTATATTCAAGCATCTATTACGTGGCTATCTCACAGTGCGATCGCTCCCCTCAACCATTCCACCTCTCAAACCCACTGAGTATCAAACGCATCTTGCCCAGTTCCATAAATTAAGTTACCGTATTTCTGCCAATTGGCTAGTTCTTGGGCTTCAATTTGGGGTGCGTGCAGAACAGCAAGATTTTCTTCTAATTGCTGCCTAGTTTTGGGGGCGGTCAGCGCCAGACGCACCCCTGAATGATTTAACGCATAGCGATAACAGTCTGCTGCCGTAGGTAACTTTCCGTGCCAGTTGTGATGACCTTTGAGTAACGTTCCCCAGCGCGTGCAAGTAAATGCTACCACGGGAATACCAGCTTTTTGAGCAGCAGGTAAAACGTTTTGTTCAGCCTGACGATGTGCCATATTGTAGCGGTGCATCAACACATCACACTGATGACGCTTTATCATTTCTAAAGCTATGGCTCGATTGTGTGTGGTAACTCCCACGTAGCGCACAACTCCAGAGTCCTTCCACAAACGAAGTTCATCAAGCAACACCTGAACCTGGGTCATGTCGTCAGCAGGCGAAACATATTCAATAAAAAATATATCCACCCGATCGACATTTAAACAATGGCGCACAGAGTCGAGGTAAAGGCGTAAAGAGCTTATATCTCGGTCTTCACTCCCCGTTGCGACTAAGACCTGCTCACGGTTTGTTAGCAACAGAGATTTTAAGCCACCCAAAAAGTTTTCAGATTCCAGATTGTAAAAGAAAAAGTAATTAATTCCCGCTTCAAATGCCAACAAAACAGTTGCAGCATCTATCGATTGCCCTGCCAAACCGAGAATACTTGCTGGTTGTCCTTGTAGTGTTGATAATTCCACGGTCAACTATCCGACTTCTTACTTTGAGTGTATTACGCCTGGAGAACCCTTCATACATCACCCGCCCTTGACTATCGACAATAGCCAGTTCACTTAATTCTGGTTTGCCTTCAGTATCGATAACCACAAAATCCATATCACCCTAACTGTAAGCAGACTATAGCAAAATTTAACACAACTAGTAGTTAGTTAGTATAATTTTTGGCATAAATAATATTGATCTGTAGTGACTGACGTGCGATCGCTCTACATTGGTTTAAACTACGCTATTGAGCGATTTTAGTCACCCGTTATAAATTTTGGTTTTATCTATCTGTAACTCAGTATCAATATTAACTTGCTCTCCTGGAGATGGGGTGTCAAGTGGAGGTACAGTAAGGGTTGACTGATTGGGGGTAGGTTCGTCAGATGGCATGATGATTGTCAAGAGTGTGCAAATCGTGGTCTGATTCAATCATAATTGTCTACAATTATGACTTTGCAGAATTTGATCAAGTCTTTAGAGCGTGTTCATGATTCAATCCCAAAGTTAAGCGATCGCCTTCTTGTCCTGCCTGCTGGGTGGTAAATTCTAAATTCGACTTTCCCGTTTCTTCCCTTCTCCCCCTAAAACCCAATTGGCAGAAATTTCGAGTTATTATTAATCACATCTTTACCAATTCTTGCTGCCACTCCTTCAGCAACGCCATTGATCAAAAAGCAAGATAACTGCAATCTATACTCTTCTCCTTCTACTTTGATAATTGGTAAATCAGCATATTTTTGGTAAACTTTAGCAAAATAAGCGTACTCAGGGTCTGGGTTACAAGCTATTTCTTGATTACTTTTAATAACTTTAACTTCTCTCCCTTCTCTCCCCCAGGTGGGTTTTGACACTAAGGGAGGATTGATTTTATCTTGTTCCATAAATGTAGGTAAAAAATGTTCAAATCCTGCCAAATTATTCTGACTAAAAAAATCAAATCCTAATTCTGTAATTAAAGCCATTAACGCTTTATTTTGCATTACAAAAGCACTGACAGGATTAATTAAAGCTAGCTTCCTTGAATAGACTAATGGTTCAAAATAATCCCAAAGACTTACTCCAAATTCGGGGTCTTTATCTTCTACCATCCATTCTGTTGGGTATATGCGGTAGATTATATCGACTGCTTCACCCCTATGGTCGTAGCAGCCATCCTCATCCATTGCAATACTTTCGATTGGACAAAAAACAGATTGATAATGGCACAAAGACATTAAATATTCAACAGTACCAATATCTTCGAGAGCTTCAGATAGGGCTGCAAAAATAATATTGCAGTCTTCAGGAGATTTATTGAGATATTTTGCAGATTCTTCAATATATTGATTAAGCCCTATTTGAAGAACTGCTTCAGCGTTAATATTCGGGTCTACTTTCCCAAAATGTTTAGCGACTAGCCCATTTATTTTGAATGTTTCGACTATAAAAGTCGCCACTTCCGCATTACATTCAAGCAGGTAGATATTATCACCAACAATTGCAAAATCGCATCGAGCAATAAAAGGCACTTGCTTATTATTTTTGATTAATCGTAGGGTTGATTGAGGATAATCAAATTCAATTAGAGTCCGTTCATCAAACTGCTTCATAACCAGAGCCGCATGGTTTAAAACCTGCCAAACTCTTGTTGCTGCTTGCTTGATTTTTTCTATGGTTTCCGGTGCAACCATTAACACCTCATAGCAAGCATATTCATCGGCATCGTACCAGCTAAATATATCTTGATACTGCTGGTAAAACTTATGCCTAACATCGTTCATGAACTCGCTCCTCCAGCACGAAAACTACCAAAACCACTTACACGAGAACCTGGAGCGCTGCGGGTGTGACTATTGACGTAAGTTCCATCTCTACGAGTGTATCCATTTACGGAAACTGAACCGGAATGGCTACGATAACCACTACTGTAACCACCACTATAGCCGCTATAGTTACTACTGCTAGATTCATCTGAAGTATCTGAGGAAGTACCAGATGTACTGTTAAATTCAGAAGAAGCAATTTGATTATTAGCATCTTCTTCTTTTTTGATATCTTCGAGCAATGCGGTTAGGGTTTCAGGAGGACTAATATATAATGAGACGCTTGCTGTACATTCACTCTCAAAACTAGTTTTTTGTGTTAGACATTTTTTAATTTCATCAATTGCATTACTAACTTGGCGATAATTATTGCGATAAATGCTAAGTTGGGATTGTGCTTTCAAAGATAGATTAGTTGCCGAAGAAACATTTACAAGTAAATTAATTGCCTGCTGCCATTGCAACTTTGCATTCAATAATTCAGGTAATGTGATTAATGTAGTATCTTTAGTAAGGTTAGTAGCTTTTTGAGCTAATTCAACTGCTGATGAAAAGTTTTCAAGTGATTTTTGTTCACTTGTAATCACCTTATCTACATCATTAAAGTTGCGTTTTACAGATAATATTCCAAGCTTTGCTGTATCGGAAACATATGTAGCTGTAGGAATTTTTTCTAAAATGCTAATTGCCTGCTGCCATTTACCTTTCGCTTCTTGCCAATTATTGGAGTAAGCTTTCTCTTGGACTAGTATTGCTGCTTCCTCATCTAATTTAAGTGCAGCTTGTAAATTATTGAAAGCTGCTTCTTCAACCTGGATTTTTGAGTCAAGTTTAGCAAGTAATTGATTTAACTGTGATATTTGATTTTGGGCATTCTGATATGGATATCCTGGTAGATTTGGAACGATTTTTAGCTTTTCAATGGTTTGCTGTATCTTGGTTTGGTTTGCTTTTAAAGCATCCAAATTTGGAATACTATTAATATTACTATTTTCATTAACGATTGCCTGTACATCGGTAATTGCTTGTTGATGTGCTGAATAATCTTTCGTAATTTGCAGGATTTTACTAACGCCAAACCAACTTAAAAGTGCTGCGATAACTATAGGCAGCCAGGGTTTCTTTTTTCCACTCATTGTTATTTTATATATTTACACATCTACATAATTATTGTTCCCGTTATTTATCAAGTTTGAACACGAAATTAGCGAGTGATGGATTTCAACTGTTTTTTATCTGGTCTAATCCATCAGAAAGTCTGCAAAAGGACTTGCCAATACTCCGCTACCTCTTCAGGGGTTGCTAAATATGATATTTTTGTTTTTGTCATGATTGTTTGGTGTTCTGAAAATTGACTAGGTACACAAACTCTAACCAGTGGCTAGCAATAGTTGATTTAAAGGAATTGAGCATTCTTGCTTGTCGCCCCAGCATTTCCGAGCGATCGCTATTCCCCCTCTAACAGCTTTCAAAACATAGCTTCGGAAGTGGGAACCAAAACCCGTTTCCTTAATTTCAGCTTGTGTAGCGATGGCCTGCTGTGCCAATTCCTCTAAAGACAATTGCTGCTGATATTTTTGATGAAGTTCCCACAGATGCGAACGCTGGTTTTCTGAAAGTAGCGGCCAAACTTGATCAATCTCGGCTTGGTTAGCCGCAACTTCTCCCCAATTAGAAATTTTTAGTAGTTTCTCAATTACCGCTTCTGTGGACTGCTGATGATTTTCAACTGGTAACTCAGCTATGATTACCTGACTTTCTGAGTCATGAGTGATGACTATTGACTCAACTTCTTCTGTTAGGGTCTGTGTTTTTTGCTCTGCGTACTGTTCTTGTAATGTAGTCAGCGTATTAATTTCGGTTTCTGCAAGTGCTGACAATTGGCAATTGGGAATTGTTGCTTGTACTTGTGCCTCCAGTTTGGCTTTGGCGGCTTTTTCTCTGGCTAGGATATCGCGCTCTACCCATGCCGTGAAAACTTCCTCTCGGCGATCGCTAACGGGAACAGCGCGTCCATCGACAAAAACCAGATTCCCCTCATCATCTTTTTGGAAGTCTGGCGCGGGGACACCGTAAATCCAGACTTGGTTGCCTCGTGTTCCCTCTCGCCGCAATCGGGGGAATTTATACCCAGTAAGAGATGCTAGTTTTTGACAGACTTGCATGGGAGTATTTAGCTTTGCAAACATATTACTCTTAGCGCCAAGAATTAAACTCAAATCGGATTGATGAGTTTTTGCTTTCTCAAATACTGCTTGTGCTAATGGGTGATTGTTGCTCAATCCGTCCGTTTCTCGAAGCTCTTTGTACCCAATCCAGTCTAAAGCATCAATTTTTTTCCCAATAAAGCTTTTATTAGTATCGGGAATGAAATAATCTCCACCGCCATTTTTTAAAGCGGTAGACATGACGTTTATTTCTCTATCCGGTAGAAATTCCCTACCCACGCCAAGGTAGTAATCTAGTCGAATTATAGAATACCAGTTTTGATCATCTTTCTCTACTAATTCGGGAGTAACAGTCACGTTATAACGCCTTTCAATCTCACCTTTTCTGTGTTTTAACTGTTCGGACTCAGTTTTGCAATTCTGTTTATCTAATTTCAAAAACTGTTCATCTGTAATGCTTTCAGACGCTGTGACATTTTCACAGTGTCCCGCATATTCTGATTTGCAGTTGTTGTAAATTTCTTGCTTAGTAGTCTCTACTTCTGCGGGTTCAGGTAACTCATCTGCGCCCACTTCACAGATGATATGTCCCTCAGATTTCAAATCACTAACAATTTGCAATTCATAGCTATTCATCCCATCATTTATGATTGCCCCTAACTTTGCCCAGGTATTAATGCAAATACTCTCAAAATTGCCTTCTATCGATTCCTCAAATCCCAAATCAACGAGCTTTTTAATATTGGCTTTATTCTTGATGTACTCACCTGCTAGTAATGCCTTTACACTATTGGAGCCATTGCCTACCCTATTGATGCCTACTGGATTAAGCCAGATATAACGCGGGACTGGAAGGCGGTAACGTGATAAATGCTGTCTGACACCATCGGTAGTTTGTACGCCTTGAAAAATCCCAAAAACATAATCAAAATGCTTTTCTTCAATTGATACCCCAGTCTCAATGGTCGAGGTAGTTAGAACGAGGTCATAGTTTTTAATTACCTCATTTAAATCATCTGTACAGCCAAAAGCTGGATGACCAAGAGTAGTTGTACTTTTAGAATCAATTCGTAAAATTCTCAGGTGTGGCAGCAGTTTTTTATAGTACGCCTCCAAATTGCGAGAACCCCATTTAGAACTAGCCCGTTGTCCAGACAAAGCAACAAAGCACTTATCCCCATTCTCTAGTTTTTGGGTAAGGATTTTTACTAATTGGGCTGGATTATTACCCTGTACTAAATTTACCTGCCAAGGCTCTACAAACTGAAATGTATTTTCCACGAGAAAAGTGTCAATCTCTTGCCCAAGCAGCCCTTTGATAAAATCAATGCCAATATCGTTTAAGTCAGCATCAGCAATGAAGATTTTCCCACCATAATTAACAACATTCAGTAGCAGGCGTTTGAAATTTTTGATGATGGCTACGCGATCTGTCTGACAAGTCGAACTGCTCAACAAATGCCAGATTAGCTGCATGATTTCATCCAAAATCAACCAGCACCCTTTCCACTCATCAGGGTTAAATTTGGCTTGGCTTTTTGGATGTAAGCTATCAATTACTAACCCCATTCCGAAATGTGAGCCTTGCTCAGTCTGCTTCACTTCGGTAATGAAAGGTAATCCCAGTTTTTTTACAAGCTGCGTAGCAAGTTGCACCCGATGGGTAATTACTAACACTCTCCTCTCACCAGCGCGAATTATCGGGTCAGTTAGCCACTGGAGTAAGTGAGTTTTACCTGTGTTCTTTGGCGATTTCAAGCCTATTAGCTGCTTACCCAAAGGAATAGCCAACTCACCCAAGTAACGCTGATTTAAGTTCAAATCTGGGGTGTATGTGAGCCGCCTTAGTTGCTTGGTGTTCCACTCATCTAATTTCAGAGCATCGCAGTAAATAGTATCAAATTGGTCGCGGCCGTAAGCGGCTAGTACATCATCAATCCCTTTGCCTAATGCCAAATGCCACCCCATTACTCGGACTTCACAGCCACGCAAAGATAAAAGCTTGGCAGTTTTAGCGATCGCACCATTCACGCTTCTAACCGTGGTGCGCTTCACATCGGCATCAAAACAGAAATAAATTCGCCTGCCTGATTGAGCATAAGCGGCTAACTGTGGGATCAGGTATGGTGCGCCGTTATTTTCGCCGTATTCATCCTTTGGTTGGCGACGGCCTCCCCATACTCCGGGTATACCAATGGCGACATAACCACAAGATAAGATTGCAGCTGCTTTTTTAGCACCCTCGCAGATGATAACGGGAATTTGGGTATTCTCTCTCACCCATCGCCAAAAATCACCATAAGGTAAACTTTGGTAATTTTCTGGTAGTGCCACATCGTAGCGGCGGCTAATTAATTCCCAGATCCGGGCGGGAATCCGTAAGGCAAAAATTTCTGTGTCAACTTTGGGGGGATGCTCATACTTAATTGCCCTGCTGTTACCCTCATCTATTCTTGGCGTGTTGGGCTTGAAGCATCCCCAAAGGGAATCTTCACCGGTGATAATATTTATTCCACTACACCACCACCCACCATTAGAGAGGTGAGCATATCGCCGCATATCCCCATCGCGTAACCGTCCATCATTACGGCGGCTGATTTTATCGGAGTAAAGGAGATAATCAAAAGCGGCATTCCCTGACAGCGATTTGAAGTTAAGTGCCGCTATCTCACTGTCAATTGCACTCTCCCCCCACTCTTGCCAGTGGCTTGGTTCAAAATTTTCTCTGACTGGCAAACTATAAGGTGCGAATGGTTCTTCAATTTCTTGATGATTACCCAGTACTTGAATTTCGCTATCATGGTGATCGCCTTGCGCCATGTCATTTTGGCTGGAGGCTACAACAACTTGATGGACTTTTCCATCTCTGGACTCAAGTCTTGAGATTTCATGCAAAGCCCAAGGGGTACTTCTGAGCTTACCTCGCTTGTTGAATTTTCTGAAAACCTGCCTTAGTTCTTGATTTAGTGATTTTTGGGGTGAGGCTATCTTGCCGAATCCTTTGTGATTCATACTGCCACCCCTCCAACCTTGGCTTCAATTTGGAGAAGTACGGCGGCCACCTGACCACTAAACCAGCCAAGCTTGACTAATCGCTGTAAGTAAAAGGACTCCTGTAAGTTGAGGTTAGGCGATTGCAGTAACTCATCCGGGTCGGGGCATGGTCTTAGAGCAACGTCACAGCAACCCGCTTTTAAATATTTGGTGCTAGTTCGGCGATCGCTTATATGGTTTGATAATTCCGAAATTCGAGATTCTTGATTGTTGGGGAAAGTTTGCGTTAGAATAGTAGGCTTTTCATTCGCAAACCCCTGTCTGTCAGAAGTGAGGGGTTTATTCATTGGGTTGTCCTTTGTTGGTTTGGACAGCCCCTTAACTTTTAAATTTGCAGATTGTAGGGATTAGTCGGTAAGCTAGAAGAATATATAAATTCGTTAGACTTGCTTGTTGCATTGTCTTGTGGTGAAACGTTTATCAGACGTTTCTTTGTGCGTGCTTGTGCTTACCGTTGGTTAATCCTTGCGATCGCACTCAAAAAGCTGAAGGCTGTGTAACTAGCATTTTTTTTGCTATTCATTCTGTGAACTTTAGATGAATTGAGCTAAAGTTTTATATCTTTTGTCTAGTCCTCCAAAATACAAACTATTGGCAAGGTGATCACCTACTCTGGGAATCTCTTCATATACTAGTAGCACCATTGCGTAGCTTGCCGC
Source organism: Nostoc sp. ATCC 53789 (assembly GCF_009873495.1). Classification (GTDB taxonomy): domain Bacteria; phylum Cyanobacteriota; class Cyanobacteriia; order Cyanobacteriales; family Nostocaceae; genus Nostoc; species Nostoc muscorum_A. The sequence goes on from NZ_CP046707.1 coordinate 48,700, forward strand.
CGTAGGCATCGCTAGTTTTGCGGATCAATCCGTGTTAGCTGTACCAATATTGCGCCAAGTTGATTTAATGCTGCGTTAGTAGTGCGCTGATTCTCTAGAAAATTTTGCTTAAGTTCCTCATGGCTGTCGCGTAGTTCCAGCAAAACATCATCCATAACAGCATTACGAGCTAAAACTGTTTGGGCGGTGTTGATGTAATCATCCAACTGTTGCTGTGTGGTAGCTTGCCTGTCTATTAAATTATTTTGCTGTTCGGCTACCCGTTCTAGGAGTGCTTCAATTCGGTCAAGTCTGCTGGGTTGTCCCCCGTTGTATTGTCTTGGTATATCGCTCATTGTCCTGCCTCAATCATTTTGGCAATCGCAACTTGGCGTGAATAAATATCTTGAATTTGTGCTTCTGTCATACTGATTTATCTTGTTCTGCTTTCCTTTGTTCTGCGATCGCCCGTTTTACTAGCACCCTGGTCAATTGGGGAACCGTTAAAAACTCTTTATTCGCCCAATGGTCTAGAAATTTTATATCCTCCTCATCTAATCTCAAGGTTATTCGTGGCTTGCTTGAAGGCATAAGAGCAACTATATAAACACTTTTGTTCAATTATGGCTCCAAATACTTACCAAGAGCGGTTTTTAGTTCCTAGTTGACTAAGTGACGCACCTGTTGCTATATTAGCATCTAAGGCAATCGATCAACAACAAGCCACTAATTAGCGTCCTACGAGTAAGCCAAAGTATTACCCCATCTGGCTTTTAGCGATTAGGAGCGACATTGTGATGTGTACTTATTCTGATTGCTAGCTAGTTACTATCTGATTCACATTGATTACTGTAGTAAACCCATGAAACCTAGACGGAGCAAACATTCTACAGACCTAGACTCATTCCTTGATTTCCCATCTACCAAGACATATTTAGCTGAGGTCTTGGGTGTTAGCCGTTCGACTTTGGTCACTTGGGAGAATTTAGCCTTCTGGAGAATCCCCAGTTTCAGAGATGCCTACCCCAAAAAAGCCGATAACACTCACGATCGCGAGTCGCCATTGTCGCCGTATCAAGCATGGGTTTTGGGGAGAGTAGGGCGATTAATGGCACAGCTACGACGGTCTGAACGAGTCAAAGGCTATATCGCCAAAAACCCGAATGATTTTTCTAGATACCGCTATCAGCAAGCATTCCAGCAAATTCAAAAAATCCAAAAGGGAGCGTAAATCATGGCAACACGAAAAAAGGTGACTCCAACCATGCCAACAGCAGACACAGTAAGCATTCATGATGCTGCAAAAAAGTACATGACCACGGAACAAAGCTTGAGACTGGCTTTAAGCCATGTTCGCCCGGATGATTTTGACACTGTAAAGGCAGTTTCTGAAGCCGATTTAGAAGCGATCTCCTCATACTTTCAGCCAGAATTACCAACTGTGGCTAGCACCTCAGAGTTACCTGAAAATTCACAAAATTTAACACAGCAAACATCTGAGCCAGCCACAGAACAGCCACAAAATGCCCTATCCCTACAAGGGCAACAGCAACATCTAACAGCCCCTACCCAATCCCCAAACCCTAACACCCAACTGACGCTGATTGACCAGCTAACTAGACAAGCATCAGAAGAAATTGCAGCAGTAGACGCTATAGCCCAAGTTAAGAACCAACTGATTCTAAATAACTTGGCTGTGCGAGATGCGGAACTAACAGAGGGTATCAATCAGCACTGGCAACACCAAAAGCAAGGATATTTGGGAGCGATTAGAGATTTGGCTGGACTTGCACAGCAAAAGCCAGAAGTTACCCCAGATGAAACTAACCTGACCCAAGAAATTGAAGGCATCATCACCGAACTGGGAAAAAAGCTCATCGCGTGAGAGCGATCAACATCCTGTTATCTCCCCTCGACTTTGTTAACTGGTTATTAGAAAGAGTACTAACGCCATGACTTTTACAATTTCCGGCACTGAACCAGAGGCAAGCATAAGCGCTAATTCCTTACCAGAACTAGTTTCTCTTGCCCAAGAATTACTTGGTCAAATCCGCCAACATCCACAGTTTAAAGGCTTACGCTTCGATTGTGATGTAGCTATTGGTGACGTTAAGCAGTATTTCAACTACCTCGAATGCGCTGTTGCTAGTGACTCAGAGGTAGCTAAGTTTGAAGGTTTTACAGAATAATTCTTGCTGCCAACTCCACAGAACACAGTCGGTAGCAGATAAAGCCAGAATTAATGCTCTCAATAGTTTTGAGAGCTTTTAAGCATCAGATACCCGTCAATACTACCATGCAAGATGACTTAAACAGCCAAATTCAGGATGCAAAGACGGATGAAACAGAGCTAAATCTTGTCCTGAGAAAATACGATTTGGATGAGGAATTAGCGCTTGAATTTAGCGAAATAGACAAAGCATTTAGGCAACTAGAAATTAAATATCAATCGCTAATTAACACGAGGAAATTTTTCAACAATGGCAAAAATTGATGCTACAAAAGCAGCAGCCCAAGCTGTAGCAGAAAAGCTAGCAGGACGCAAACAAAACTCCACATCTAGCACCAATGATTCCACACCTGCTACTGTCCCCAGAGATAGCCGTATCCCTGGATTGTTGAGCGTCACGCCGGATTTAATACCGGGAATGATGCCACCATTCCAGCCGAATCAGTATCATATTTCAGATCCGCTTAATCCTCCTGAAACGCTCCCACAGGCAACTCAAAGCCAGCTAGATAAAGGTATGAAAATCTATGAAGGTTCTACACGAGCATTGAAACTTACGGGGGCAGCGCTCGACCTGACACGCGAGAAATTTACTGTTATTGGTAAGCACTCAAAGGCTTTTGGTGCTGGTATTCAAGCAGCTACCGAAATTGAGAAAGTTAAGGGTAATTATTTAGATTACCTTAATCAAAAAGAAGTAACTACCCAAAAATCAATTTCTTTAGATGTCAGCCAAGTTAAGACAAGCGCTGATACGAATATCTCGGTTTATAGCAAAGATGAGTTAAACCAAAAACTGTTACAAGCTCAAATAAAAGCTGAGGAATTAAGACTAAAAACTATTGAGTCACAAGGGAACCTAGCAAGCTTTAAAGCACAGTTGGGTGATTATCTGGAGGTGAAATCATGAGATTATCCCACAGTTTAGGGCTAAGTGCTTTTAGCTTGTGCGCTGGGTTAGCAGTAGCTTCTGGAGGGTTCACCAACGATATAGCCAAAGTAATCTCTATGCTTGGTGTGGGAGCATTGCCAGCAAGTTTTATTACTTACTTTATCGCTGATACTAAATCACAGAGATTGCTAAATGATGCCGAAAGTAAGAATAAAAAAGCAGGTGAAACACTGCATAAAGTTATCAGGGAATTTGAAAGGAGCAAGTCAAGGTTAGCCACTGTTAGTAGCCAGCTAGAATCTTTGAAAGATGAACTCAAAGAAGCGAGAAATACCATCAACTCGTTAGGTCATAACAAACTAGAAAGCACAGCAATAATAGCTCAACTGCAAGCCAAGTTAAATCAATTATCTACACAGACTCAAAAAGATACCCAGCGTATTGAATATCTGGAAAGTGAGACTGAGCAATGGGAATTGAACTTTAAAACTCAAGTAGAAGCGGAGGCTAACAAACGCTTTCAACTTGCCAAGTCACAGGAATTAGAAAAGATTTATCATGAACACGATTCTATTACCTCTGAAGCTATGCAGCTATTCAGAAGGTTGCAAAACTGGGGTGAGAAGGTAGCGCATGGTCATCAAAGTAAAGCCGAGATTATCAAAAGTTTGGCAAGTAGCTACAACGAAAATTTAGATGAGGTTGGGGAAGCGATCGCCAATGAGCGCCAAAACTATATAGAGCAAATCGAGCTACTAAACGAGCGCGTAGGTCAGCTACAGCAACAATTGGCAGGTGATTTAATAGAACCCGTGTATGGTGACTTTGGCTTTGATATCAACGGGAAAATCGCCAACGAAATAGCGCGTACTTTGTTTACTGATATCAGGTTGGCTTTGAGCGTTAAAGGCTTTCAGGTGAAGCCTGACGGCGTTGTAGACATTGGTTATGGCTATTCCCGGTCTGTGCATACCTTAGCCATTGCAGAAGCAATCAGCAAGCATTCTGACACGCTGGCTAAAAAGCTGGGACTATTCAAAATAACAAGCGTTCGCAAGCTGGAAATAACCGATTGTATTGTGGTCAGCTACCGTATGGGGCCAGCCATCAAAGCAGATGAAATTAAGTTGATGGTTGGGACTACTGACGAATTTATCAACTATGTAGTCAGTCACCCAATCCGCTATCGGCTGATTGCAGATCCGGGCGTTGGTAAAACCCCAACCACTGCGGTAATGATTAGCGAAATCCTCAAAGCTGGATGCACTCGCGGCAATACTGGCAAGGGTGAGAAAGTACCTCACACTCTGGTTACGGTGTCTTATCCTGGTGCTGTTGCTTCACTCAAAGATAGCAACTATCCTTTAGAGCATTTCCTTAAATATGGCGATACCACAGCCGCGATTAAATCCTTTGATGATTGCCTAGACGACGGAAATTTTCGAGTTCAAAACCCCACATTCGCTGCTAACTTCTTTCAAATTTGGGCATGGGATGAATTAGATAACACGCTGAATTCTTGCAGTGAGCCATACAAGGCAGGGGAAAACCTTAAGAAGATTTTAAAACAGTTTGGTCACAATAACATCGGTTGGATTGTGTCGGGTCAATCAGTGATGACCAAACAAATCCCAGGTTTTACCAATGATGATCGGTCACTCTTTACCGAAATAATCATTGGCATTCCCAAAATCAGACATTACCTGAATACCTACGGCAAGGGGAAAAACAGCGAGTCTAATTTGGCTAAGTTGATTCGGAACTTAGACGCTATTGAAGAATACATCGACCATAAAAATGAGTTAGTTACCGATGATGCGAGATTATTAAGAGTAGCCTTAGTCGTCGATTCTCGCTCACCCAAACTTTATTTTTTACCTAATCTCGATAAAGTTAGTTTCAACTATCAAGAGATAGAAGAGACAAAGCGACTGGCAAGAGTTGCAAAGTCCCCTGACACGGGTTACACGAGATTGACACGCGATACCTTAAACCCAAGCATAGCAAGCACTGACATGGTGATGTCTGCTGCGTCATTTTCCACTATAGGGGGTAGCCGCCAAAGTGACACAAAGCCTTATTGTCCCCACTGTGGTCACGCAAATTTAACCGTAAGAAAGGATAAAAGATATTACTGTTTAAACTGCAAAAAAATAACAGTTTCTAATAAAATAATTTGGAAATAAATATATGGACTTGGATGAGATTACGACAATTATCTATCAGCCTAAAAATGACCATGAGCCGGGATTTATCTATTTAATGGAAGCAGAGGGCTATCACGGGCTAATTCCTGGTTGTTACCTCCGTCGTTGCAAAATTGGGTTATCTCGTAATCCCGAAGCTCGACTTGATAACTTTCATAGGAATCAACCACCTTGTAACGTGAAAATCCTCAAGACTATTTATGTAGAGGATATGGCAGATGTAGAAGGTGAATTACATCAACAATTTAGCCAATGCAATGTTGAGTTAATCAAAAGTCAAGAGTGGTTTGATTTTAATCCAATGCAATTTCTGATGGTTAACTGGGAATTTGAGAAGCGATCGCTACACGTCTTTAGCATTAGCGACTTGCCAATTAAGCTAATCATTTTCAGCATGATCGGGCTATTGTCCGTGGGTGCGATCGCTGGCAGATTGACAAATCAACCAGTTAACTCCGTGATACAGCCACAAGAGAAATTGACAAAGTAAGCAAAATTAAGGGAGGTTGTTAGCCTCCCTTTGGGTTTTAGAACGGTGTGTTACCAGTCTCGTTTACCTTGGCGAGATATCCCCGCCAGTAGTCTCCATCCTGGCTTTTGGGTGGTAATCCAATCGCCGCGTCGAATTCTCCGTCAAAGTAGTCGCTAGTAGGTTGGAATTGTTGAGGTTGAGCAATTGTGAGTAACATGAGAATACCTTTTATTTTTAAGCTGCGGGTTAGTAGCCCGCTTTTTCTGTGGTTTTTTTAACCTGTTATTAGTGTAGCTTAACCTGTTATATAATGTCAATAACCTGTTAAAAATATCTCACAGGTTATTGACATCTGCTAACTTGTTAGTTAAATTAATAACAGCTTAGAAATAAAGGGGAGTCAGTCAGATGTCTAAAGCAGTTCAGGAACAAGTAGATCAACTCTTTGTTGCGGTCAAAGATTTGCAAAGCCTTGAAGAGATCAAGCCACACTGTGAGAAGTTCAACGAGTGGATAAATACCAACACTAACTACAGCATTAAAAGCTTAGGCACTGTGCTGAGTCGGGCTGGCTTCTATAAAAAATTCAAGTCACTGCCATTAGAGCAAGGGAAAAACGCTGATTCTGTACCCAAGCATGATGCCCAAGGCAACGTAACAGGTTATGAGTTAAAGCACTATGTTTTACTGCTGTGTGGTCTGGATAAAAAGGATTGGGAGGAGCGTAACGAGTCAACACGGGTAAGCTTACGCCTCGAAAATGGTCAGGAAATCAGCCCAGACGAATATTTAGAAGTAACAGGTAAGCTGTTAGAATCCCAAGACCTCCATGAAGTAGCAGTGGGGTTAATTGCTGCCACTGGCCGCCGCCCTCATGAAATTCTGGCTCGTGCTAAGTTCGCACCTGTGGAGGGTCAAAGCTATCAGGTAATGTTCACTGGTCAAGGTAAAAAACGGGGAGATAAGCCAGTATTCCCCATCGCTACCCTCTACCCTGCTAGTTACGTCATTGAGCGATTGAACTGGTTAAGAAAGGAGCCAACAACTAAAGCACTGTTGGCAGAGGTGGCTAACGAGAATCCTACAGACCTTTCAGCCCAAAACCGCGCTATTGACAGCCGCCGCAATGGTTCGTTGAACCGGGTAGTACGGGCATACTTTGGGGATAAGGGAGATAAAGCACCGATTCTAAATTTTCGACATGGGGAAGAACAAGACAACTGCAAAGCACTCCGAGCCGCATATCTAGCACTGGCTACTGAGCGCGATTGCCAGGGTTCAACGGGTTCTAAAATGCTACGTGCAGCTAGGTTAGCTGGTCACTTTGTTAAAGATACTCCCACAGATCGAGATTTACAAAATCTTGTAACCACTTTGGGGTATGCCGATTACTACCTTACAAAACCTGTAGGTTTTCCCGATGCTCCATCAAAAGAAAAACTTTCAAATGTTCGGGTTAATTCTTCAAATTTAGAAGCTATTCGCCACTTGCAAGGGGAGTTCAATTTACCCAATCAGCAATCAGCTATTACCTACTTGCTTGAGTCATTTAACAACCGTTTGGATACTGCAAAGCAATTACAGTCAGCACAACAGAGAGTTGCCCAATTAGAAACAGAGATTAAAGAGTTACGCCAAAGTAATAACCAGTTAGAAGAAATTAATAACCAATTAGATATAGCCAACAAACAATTACAGCAGGAGAAAGCAGCTATGGAAACCACAGCACAGCAACCCCAAACAGTTACTCTTAATGTCACTGAGTTAGATTCTTGGCTAGAGAAAAAAGTTATTGAGGTGGTGAACAAGGTAACTCTTGGGCAAGGTATCGCTCCCGCCGCCAAGTCTATCCCTGCCAAGGTTGCACCCATCAAGGAAGAGATTGACTGGCAAACCAAGACTGATGCTGAGGTGTGGGGGAGCAAAGCAACCTTAGCAGCTGTAGAAAAAATTCGTAGGTCTTATCAGGCTATCTGTTTATATAACGATACTGTGGCGACTGGAGACAGCGATCGCTTGGCAGTGACTAACCAAGCACTCAGGGATTTATCGGGCTGTAACGGCTTGTTGGTACGTGACTGGATTGAGCAACACAAAGACGAAATAATCAGCCATAACGCGAAATTCGGTATGGAGAATAAGAAAGACCCCAGTAACCCTGCCAGCTATGCCAACAAAGGAAAGGACACAGATAAAATTCTTTTGCTGATAAACGATGAGTTCTTGAGTGGGGAAGCCTTTAAAGCAGGGAGAAATTAAACCGGATCTGGGATGGTGTAGCAATTACTTATCAGAATCTTGCTTATGAGAACATGATTTCTTATAAGCAAGATTCTGATAAATGAAGAGCAGCGCGTCGCTATAATTATCTTTCCCCCGAATCTTGATACCCTTGTGCTGCTAGTCTTAAAAAATATACTACTGTTTTTCTTTATATTACGAGTAGCTAGCGAGGATCAAATTTTAAATATGGCTTTTGAGCAAATCGAAGCATTTTTAAAGAAAATGCAGTCTGAACCTGAACTTAAAAACGAGGTGCTTGCAGCACCAACCGCAGATGATGTTGCGCGAATAGCACTAAAGCTTGGTTTTGAATTTTCAGGTGATGAATTATTGAGAATGTCAGGTAAGAAAGTTGGCAGCATTACTGTTAGAAAAACTGATCTTCCTGGAGAGTACAACTAGGGGTCACGCGAGAATTTTTGAAAAAGGCAAATAAGCCGCGTAAATGTGGTGAATGGGCAAATAGCCAAGTTAGGATTTGTGTAAAAATAACCTGAACAGTTTTTGTGTGAAAGCTAGATTTAGCAAGCTATTCCAAATAAATTTTGTACAACTTATTTTTACATGATGCCTTAGGAGATTAAAGGGACTATAGGCGATTGTGGCGGCGGTAGTAGGTGCGTAGCTTGCCGCCGAAGGCATCGCTCTCTCCTCATTCCCCGTGTCCCAATTACCTTTTTTTCTTTTGGTAGCGCGGCGGGAAGGCAATTTGATGTACTTTAGCCAATCGCGGAGAAAATTTGAGTTTTTGAAAGTAGTGTCAATTTTTTGAGAGGTGCGATCGCCCAATGCCCAATGCCCAATACCTAACCCTAAGATGAGGGATGGTAGCAGTAGGGTTAATTAAGTAGCTAGAGTATTAATTTATGCTCACAGACAACCGCAAGTACTTGCTAAAGATGGCTATTTAAAAATGGGACAGATAAAAACGCTATAAGCCATATACAGTATGGTCTAGATAACCGCAAGCAAGTAGGTTTTTGTTTAATAAATAACCAAGTGCTTGCGCCAAAGTATTTACTTAGATTCTTGTTAGCTATGTAATTAAAAACACTAAGATTTTAAAGGGTAGCTTTCTGGGAATTCTAATTAGGTTAGGGAGACGCGGCGGAGTCCCAATTAGATGAGGCGATTTTATTTGCGGTCAGAAATTGAAACTTCAAAAGTTATGCTAATTTTTCAGATATTAAAACTAATGCATTGCTCATCCCAATAAATACAGATTGTTTCTCCAGCCCTGGGAACTTGAGGCATTTCAATACTTTTGAGAGTTAATTTTTTGGAATTGGGAGTGTAGACTAGTTTGATCTTCATCTCTGTAACTCCTATTATCGGTGATTGCTTTTGAGTCAGTTTTCCACATCTTGAGTATCACCGTAAGCAAGCTTGATAGCCTCTAACCACAATTCTTTAGGCGCTAATTTGACCGCTTCAACTAACCCAAAGGACTGGAGCGACATGGCTAGTAGTTGCTTGGCATCTTGTTTGGACTTCCCCATGTATCCATCTCTGAGTTCTAATTTCTCAGGGCAACGGGCAACGAAATCATCAAACTTAAGTGGTTGTGATTCCAAACCAATTTTTTCTAAATCTTTTTTCTTAACCATAGTTTGCACGGATCTAGAAAGGAGATAGGAGCAAGGTGAAGAGTTTGCCAGCGTAGCTAGCTTGCCACGGTAGGTATCGCCTTAGTCTCTCCACGCACCTATCCTATCAATTAACACCAGGATTTAGTGAACCGCGATCGCTCTTGACGGGCGGTTATGCGATCGCGCCGTTGTCATGCCAAGAATTGAGATCCTAGCGACAAGTGAGAGGATAGCCAAACTTGCCGCCCCTCGCAACACTTTCTCATCGCTCACTTCCAAGTATCTCTGCAACTGCTCCAAATTTCGATGCCCCGAAATTTCCTAAATTATCCGCAGTGGAATGGAACTTCTCGACAACATTTCCCCTAGCAATAACCGGATTTGATGAATTTCAACCTGTAGTTACTGAAGATCCGATTGGGGACAACTCTGATCGCATCTAGCAACAGAACCTAGTACATCTAGCTCTTCACACCAAATAATTTTTCCCACTGCCCTCTAGAATCAATTTTTAGAGGGCTTTTTATTGTCTATGCTAGCTATGCCAATAAAGGAAAGGACACAGATAAAATTCTGTTGGCTTCAAATGAAGAGTTGCTTAGTGGTGAAGGCTACCGCAAGGCTAAATCTCAATAGCGATCGTATTTGAAAAGAGTTAACCCCTCTTGCGGGGAAGTGAGGAGGATGACGGCGATCTGAGCAGAGAAAATTTTATCAGGTTGGTAGCTGAGGGTTTGTTTTGGGATTGCTAAGGATAGTGTCAAAAGTGGTGTATTAGTCGTGAGCGAATCAGAACAGCCTTCAAAACAAGACAAGCTTTCCGAAAAACAAATGATTGTCCAGGGTCTTCTGTTCGTTTTCGTGTTGCTTCCATCTGTATTTTTCGTTTTTAGTATTATTATTTCGGATTATTTGGCTCAAACGCCACCGGATCGCTTGTTTGATGATGCAGCTAGAAATTCAAAGGCTCTAGCTTGCGAATCAAAAAAGCAAAACGAGGGCGGTGAGCCGAGGGATTGTTGGAAATAACAAAACCTTGTGTGATACTCCTTTTTCTTGCGTGGATAGGTAGATAGGGGTGATCACTTGGTGTAAAGTGCTTGTTTTTGGTAGTCAGCTGGTACTTGCAGTTGTGCTGTACTCATTGCTTCCATCCCTGCATTGGAAATGCTTACAATCCGAGAGGTAAAGCGGATGGCTAGCTGTTTAGGGGTAGAGAACTACAGCAGCATGAGAAAGGGCAAGTTGATTGAAGAAATACTAGCCAAGGAATCAGTAGCGGCGTAATTGACCAGGGGTAGCCGTGACAGCGATACCCCTAACTTAGAGATTGTAGGCAAGCGATCGCTCTTGTAACGTGCGGGTACGCCATCACCACCCTCGTCTTTGACATGAGATTCCAGAAAAACCTCACGAATCAAAGCTGCTTGTGCAACAAAATTGTTTAATTGACCAAATTGCCTTCTGCCTAAGTTCTTCACCATCGACTCCATTAGCTGAGATGGTGAAAGGCAACCAATATTGTTTGAGGGTTAATATCACTATTTGAGGTAAGTTGCCTAAACCAAAAGGTTCTGTTTTCAGATAACTAATTACCTGCCCGTCGATAGTGTCTACCCTTCGCTTAATTGAAAGAATTACTTGTTGGCTCTGTTTCATTTTTGTTATGCAAAAGTTTGTGTGGATTAATCACAGCAGCGTCGCGGGAGCTTTATCACTTTGCAGAATCAAAATGCAGAACTGAATTAAAGTCTAACCGAAATATTTTCCTTTACAAACTCAGTCATAATCCCCACTAAGTCTATGTAATTAGTGGGTTTTAAATTGCGAAATTGTATACCAAATCACAATTTCTCTAGGACTGTTCTAGGACTAGTCTGCGACTGCTCTAGGACTGCTCTAGGACTAGTTTGGGGAATCACGGGGAGCAATTGCTAATTTCTCTACGACTAGTCTACGACTGTTCTACGACTGCTCTACGACTAGTTTGGGGAATCGCTATTTTTTGTCTGCAACAATTCTTCGATTAGAGAATAAAATAAACGTACCCACTACGCTTATTTTGGGTAACTTCAATTTCAGCCATTTTTGCATGGCTTTTGAAGCGAAAAAATGAAAATTTGGGATAAAAAATTATTTTAGCAGTGTTAGGTGGGATGGTTGACGCGATTGCAATCAGCTAAAATTGACTACAAAAGAACGACAAAAGAACGACAAAAGCAGATCAAGTTTCACAGATGGAATGACAACGCCCATTCACCCAATCCCTAATCTCCAATGTCTAATAGGGCCGCCAGGGGAGTAGAGCGTAGCATGACTACGGGCATCGCCTCTTCCTCAACATCCAATGCCCAATGGCGAATGCGGTCGAGCTAGAGGGGTGAGAGTCAGCAGTGGGGGAATAGGAGCCGATGGCGATCGCTTCGGGAATTAAGCATAGGTCGAAGAAGGTGGTTCGGCTAGCAAGAACCGCAGGCATCGCGGCCATTCATTGTCTAAGGCATTCTTCTAACTACTGCCGGGAGTAAAATCAAGAGCGGTGGCTTTAAGGTCTGAAGGGGTTCGGTTATGCGATCGCGCTGTTGTCATGCCAAGCTTGCGGCTTATTTTGTAGTCGTGGGCTTAGACCCGCCGAAGTTTGTTAAAGAAACAAAATCCACAAAAAAAATTACCCCTGTTTTTGACCCTTTTTTTGTCTATCTAATTGATAATTACTCTCAATATTAACCGCCCAAACCGTGATTATTGACACATTTATCAAGAAATATTACAGTTTTGCCACTAGTTTCTTGATTCGACTAAATTCGTGCGTCTGATAGAAAATCTCGAAAAAACATCCATTTTCCCAATCCTCACCAACTACATTCAACATCTCCCAATATCTATCCAACATCTCCCAATTCTCTAATTTGTTTCTTACCTTTTTAGCCCTTGAACATCATCCACTCACAAAATTCTCATTAGCTCAAAAATTCCCAATAAATCCGAACAGTTCCCAATACTTATAAGAAGTCTCCCATTTGCTCCCAATAATTGGTAAATTATCGGGAAATTCGCTTAAAAGCTTTTAAGCTCTGTAATCCATCTTTTTCTGACGCACAGTACGCCATATTTGGCGGAAAGTTTTTGAGAGTCAAAATTGAAAAGCAGAAGCATAAGCAACAGCCATCAAAAAAGACTACTGAATAACTACATAAGCACGACAAAAGCCACCGATGAATTCACCCCTCTTTTCACAAACGTATTACGGGGGGGGTAAGAGGGGTGGAGAGAGGAAATGTCCAAGGCAATTGAATAAATTGAGCCGAAATAAATTCAGGGCAATTACTTCATACGAACGACTTGCGGGGTGAGGCACAAGTCTGCTTTGAACTTGTCCCCCAATTAGAACCACAATTAAGAAGCCAAATTCTGATCAATAAACCCCAGGCTTATTGATCAGAAATAATACAGACTTGTTGCAAACGTACTTCAAAAAACTGCTCAATCGAGTAATTGCTTGAGCAAGTAAATCTGTAATTTCAACTGTGAGACAGAGTAAATCACAGCAGTCTTTAGAGTGTTGCTGTCAGCACCAATGCGCTTTATGACAAAAGGCCCCCAACACATCCATCCTTAAAGTACTCAAAACAATTTTAGTCAAACCTCTGCCCGACATTCGACGCTCTCGCTCTCGTAAAAATTGCAGCAACTGGCCATCGCTACTGTCGTGACTGCGCTTAATCGAAAGCACTTCTAAATTAGGTTGCTCTATGTCCTGTATTCCTACCGAATTTAAGAAGATTGTGTGTAAGCCATCGTGTTGATTGATACCAAATTTCGATGACTGTCAAAATGCGCCGTAAACTACCCCTAGTATCCCTCTACTGTACCAAATGACTGTCAAACGACAGTCATTGTCCAAAAACCCGATGACTGTCAAACGACTGTCGTTATGTACACTAAAGGTGCTTTTGGGCGTATTTTGACAGTAGGCAGTAAGCGCGATTTCTCCCCCAAAAGTGGATTTCGGGCATTTGTATAAGTGATACCATACTCACTATGGTTTCATGCCCTGCGGGTGGCTGCGCCATCTCTCGCTGCGCTCGTGACATGAAACCGCCGTTCGCTTGGAGAGGTTTTTGAGTACTACACTTACACTGCATTTGTAGCATAAATCTTTGATGTCGCCACTAACAATTCTCAGAATTGAGAAACTAAAAACATTCGGCAATGTTGCCGCAAGTGATGACCATGTTACCAGGAATAGAGAAACACCCAACGCAGATCCAACTAGAGATAATAGACGGTTGATTGAGGGAGAAGACTCACGCGACTGTTAGCAGCGATCGCTCTCGTAACGGGCGGTTACGCCATGTATATAGAGGGCATGACTAGTGGTATCAGAATTTGATACAAAATACGGCTATTCTCAGTGGTGACTACCAAAAACCGTATAAAAACCAGCATTGCCAAGCTAGTACAAAAATGAAGTGGTTGCCCGTAGCCAAGAATTGAGATTGGGGATTTGGGTTTTGGTAGTCATGGTCTGGTAGTCATAATAGATTTGGTAGTCATGATGATTAATATCTATTTATATAGAGGGCGTGACTACGGTATCAGAACTTGATACAAAATGCCGCTCTTCTCAGTGGTGACTACCAATTTTGTATAAAAGCCAGCATTGGCAAAGCAGTACAAAATTGAGATGGTGGCGCGGTTATGCCAGTGGGGAGACGCGGCAACGCCGCCGTCGGGTAGGCAACGCAGTTGCCAGTCAAATATCAAATATAAGGTGAGATTTAATAACTTAAGTCTTGAAACATGAAAAGATAGTCAGATAAGGAAAGCGCTGAGTCAGCAGCGCAGTTAGGAAATTGGTAGGTTTAATACAATAATGCTAATATGCTGGCACTAACTGTATAGACTGATCAAAAAGCGAGGTTAACAGCGATCTCTTCTATCGTTGTTAACCTCGCTTTTTCACCCTTGTATTTGCGTAACTTGCGTCCAAAGGCATCGCGATCGCAGTTCACCTCCTAGCCAATACTCACAACCTGTTATCAATCTCAAAACTAGTTAGTAAAAATGTCTAACCGGATAGATGCAATATAGAGCGTAGCTGCCAGTTCTACGCACTTGGGGAAATTGCCAGCCGTCTTAGAGATGCTCTCGCGCTCGGTAGGCGATGCCTTTGGCGGGTGTAGCCATCGCGGACACCGCTTCGCAGTTAAAGTAGTTATGTCTTAAAATTTTCAATAGGCATAACTCTTGTAACTGCCATGACAGACCGCATCGACCAAATCATAGAGAAGCTTCAACAATTAAAGGAAATCAGGCAGCATCTGGTCAATGAACCAATGTCTGAATCTGGGGTCTGGATTCATCAGTATGAGGTACGCAAAAAATATAAAAAAGATGGTGAAATCTACTGGTATGTATACGCAAAATGGCAAGCTAATGAGCCAATTTTCAAGAGGAACCCAAAAGCTAGGCTAAAAGGGATTGTGAAGCGCGGCAAGAACCCAGAGTATACCTGCCACCAACACATAGGCAGAGTAGGCAGTAGCACTGGGTTAGGAACCGATCCAGAGGTAACAGAAGCATATCGTGAATGGGAAAATCGCAAGCAATTGGATGCGATCGATAAAGCCTTGGAAGAGATAGAGAACGCGCTCATCGGAGTTATGCCAGAAAACAATGATAAGGCATAATTATTTGAAAGGATTTGGTGTGATGCCCCGTGCCCATCACCCAATGCCCAACGCCCAATGCCCAATGCTCACTACTCTAAAAATAGATTGGAGGTTATGGGGTTTTGGTGGTCATGGTCTGGTAGTCATGATGATTAATATCTATATATATAGAGAGCGTGACTACGGTATCAGAACTTGATACAAAATTCGGCTATTTTCAGTGGTGACTACCAAAAATTGTATAAAAGGAAGCATAGCCAAACTAGTACAGCCGCCCAATGCCAATCGCGGATAGGAGACGCGGCAACGCCGCCGTCGTTAGGCGACGCAGTTGCCAGTCCAAGGCTACTCACTGGGAAGAATCGCTAGCAGTCCTTGGGATGGTCAACGCCAGGGTCAACAGTTAAAGAAGCGATCGAGATGCGATCGCCACGGGACAAGCTCAACTAACCATAGAAATCATCAAGGTCATTAAGCAATTTCTCATTAACAAATCAATGGATGAGGATTCAGGTATTGGCTGTGAGGGAGATGAACAAACCATCATAAGTCTACAACCTGTTATCTTGTTTTTTCTTAAAAGTATAACAAGATGAAGCGATTTCACTAGTGATTGAGATAGCGATGGCGTGCCCGTCTACTATAGGTGATAGCCTACTTAAGCATCTGTGGGGAAAATGAACAAATTATTATAAATCTGCAACTTGTTATATTTTTCTTGCAAAAACTATAACAGGATGATCGGCTTTCCGCAAGGATTGAGATAGTGATGGCGTAACCGCCCGATGGAAGCGATCGCCAACCCATAGCACGAGACGCGGCAAAGCCGCCGTCGCTCGGCAACGCAGTTGCCAGTCCATAATCCCAGAGCAATCGATACTTGCGGCTTCCTTACGTACCAAGGGAACGCAAGCTGTTAGGAATGAGTAATCTGTTAACATATTCTGGACGTTCTAACTGGTTATGGTGTCCTGGAGATAACTTAACAGTTACGCGAGAATACTGTTATATTCTGAAGGCGACGAAATAACCAATCGCTAAAACATAGTCATAGAAAGACTTTCAGACGCTGACTAAGCCTAACAGCTTGGTGCAGACATGAACTGGTTATAGAATTTAGGCAATGCAGATATCAAATGTTCTAACCAGTTAATGCAGACATATATCTCTACTTGTCTGTTAATTTAAATTAACAG
>NZ_CP046708.1 GCF_009873495.1 Nostoc sp. ATCC 53789
AACAAATGTACACTCGATAGTTCTGGCTTACCTGGAAGCAAATCCAGGAATAACGATTGCGGCATTGCTACAAGAATTAAATGATGTATGTGCCAATGACATATACATCATGATTGCAACTGAGCTTCTGTACGTGGATTTGTTTGCTGTCCCCTTAGTTGAACATTGGCGGACACGATTATGGGTAAGTCAACAAACTCATGACGCTTATACACACGTATCTGTTGTAGGAGTGACTACAAAGAACGCTCCCAATAGTCTCACAACACTGCTACCTAACACAGCCCTTGAGTGGGATTCGGCGCTATGGACTTTAGTAAACTATGGCGAGACCACAACCACGCTATTACCAGAGTCAGGCTTCCCAATACAGTTACCCACAGCATTTTTTCTCCAGTTATTCGACAGTGGCACCATTAAAATCCATAACGGAGTTACAGATGCAACTATAAATGAAACAGTACGTACTTTAATGGAGGCCGCTTCTCCTGTTCACTTAAAAGAAGCGAACCGAAAATTTAATATAGTACAGGCATATTTTCAGCGCCATACAGATATCTATCAAGACATCAAAGAGCGTACCTTGCGTAGATGGGTACAACAGTTCCGTGAAGCAGAAGCAAGTTTAGGTTGCGGTTATGTTGGGTTACTACCACGGACACATCAGCAAGGGAATCGTCAACCAAAATCGCCCACAGATTCAAGTGAATTATTAGATAAATTTATTAAAGAGCATTTTGAAACACCAAGACAAGCGACAGGCGCTTCAGTATATCGGGCGTATGTCAGAACCTGTACAGCATTAAATATACAACCCCTTAGTAACCGCACTTTCTACCAGCGTTTAAAAAAGCGCCCAACTCATGAGCAGACATTAAAGCGTCAGGGAGCAAAAGCCGCATACGCAACAGAGCCTTTTGTATGGGAACTAGCTTTAAATACACGTCCTCACGGAAACCGGCCTCTGGAGATAGTCCATATTGACCATACCGAACTCGATATTGAATTACGCTCACTTGCTACAGGTCGGCTACTTGGGCGACCTTGGCTAACATTACTGACCGATGCCTATTCCCGGCGAATCTTGGCAGTTTATCTGACTTTTGATGCACCTTCTTACAGGTCTTGCATGATGGGGCTACGTATTTTAGTCCAGCGCCAAGGTCGTTTTCCCTCAACATTGGTTGTAGATGGTGGCAAAGAATTCCACAGTATATACTTTGACACCTTGCTGGCACGTTACCACTGCACCAAGAAAACAAGACCTGGTGGCAAACCCCGCTTTGGGTCAGTAATTGAACGATTATTTGGGACGACAAATACTGAATTTATCTATAACCTACTAGGTAATACCCAAGCAAGTAAACAGCCCCGCCAACTCACCAAAACTGTTGACCCAAAACAGTTAGCTGTTTGGAATTTGGGAGATTTATATACTTACCTGACCCAGTGGGCTTACTCCATTTACGACTCAAATCATCACGACTCATTAGGTGCCTCTCCAGGCGTTGTTTATAACGAAGGGTTGTCAATTGCAGGAGAACGGTTGCACCGAAGTATTGCTTATAACGAAGAGTTCTTCATGGCAACACGTCCTTCCACCCCTAAAGGTCAAGCGAAAGTTCAGCCGGGATATGGGATTAAAGTCAATTATCTCTACTATTGGAGTGATGCTTTCCGCAATCCAAATGTAGAAAAAACATTAGTACCAGTACGCTACGACCCTTTTGATATGGGAGTTGCTTACGCCTATGTTGATGGGCGTTGGGTGAGATGTATCTCTCAGTATTACAGTACTTTCGTTGGACGCACTGAAAAAGAAGTGTTGTTAGCGGCACAAGAAATTAGGCAATTGAACAAACGTAGCGCCACGGCGACAAATTTGAACGCTAAACATTTAGCTGACTTCATTGCCAATGTCCAAGAACATGAAGCCTTGTTGCTGCAAAGATTGCGTGATTTGGAAAGTAAACGCTTACTAGAGAATTTAACGTCTAGTAATTCTTCAGACTCATCAGTAAACCAAGTAAAGGAAAGGTTGGCTGTATTGGCACAACAGAGTGAAGATGTTGCATCGCAGCACGTATCATCTCGAAACGTTGAACCGTTGGATCTAAGTTCACTGCCAATATTAGCGGAATACAAATAGATGGATTTAAACAGGAACAGGAGCGATGACATCAACTTACTTACTCAATTTAAGGAGTATGCAGTTTTACATCCACAGTTAGCACGGGTAGATATGCTGCTCATGCGTGCGATTCGAGAACCTGCTGGATTTGCTCATGTGTTGGTGTATGGGCCAAGTGGTGTGGGCAAGACGACGATGATACGGCAAATTGCCCGACGTTTAAATGCTCCTCACAGTGAGGATTTAGCAAAGAATTCCTCAAGCTACCGCAACGGTTATGTACCTCAATTACCTCTTTTACTGATAGAGACACGTCCACCTGACAGTGGGGTGTTTAATCGAACTGACTATTACCGGACTGCGCTGAAGCTTTTGAATGAGCCATTCTACGAGCGTCGTAGCATTGTAGACATTGATACATCGGAGGCATGGGAGAAAAAAGGGCGTGGACGTAGTAGCAAAGCTTCCCAGTTTAATGATTCTCCAGAACTGCGCCACGCATTAGAAGAAGCGATGACCAAACGTGGTGTACGTGCGGTTATCCTTGATGAAGCGCAACATTTAATGAAGATTGGGACTGGAAGTAATGCTGGCAAGCTTTTAGACCAGTTGGATTGGATTAAATCCATGACGAATGTTACGGGTGTTTTACACATCCTGATTGGTACTTACGAACTGTTAAATTTCCGCAATTTAAGTGGTCAAGCATCTCGGCGCGGTCTAGATATCCACTTTCCGCGCTATTTGTACCAAAATGAACAAGACCGTTTGGATTTTCAAGCCGCTTTATTGGCTCTTTTGAAGCAAGTACCTCTTGATATTAATATTCCCGAATTAATGCAGCATTGGCTTTACTTCTATGAACATTCTATTGGCTGTCTTGGAGTACTAAAAGACTGGCTCATCCGAACTGTGGCGGCGGCATTAGATGATGGAAATCAAGCTTTAACTTTAAAACAATTACACGAACATACCCTAACGCTAGCGCAGTGCGAACGTATGGCAATAGAAGCAACTGAGGGCGAAGAAAAACTTAGCTATATGGAGAGCCGTCGCGAACACTTATGGCATTTGCTACAAATAGGAATGGGTTCAACGGATGTACCGACTAATGCAGTCCCTCCTGAAACTCCGTTGGTCGGTAGTGAAATCACTTCATCGCAAACAGAGTCACCACCTAAAACAAAGCGGACTCGGAAAAAGCCAAACGTACCTGCACCACAAGAATTCACGACCACAACAGCAAACGAGATCCCTGTAGAGCCAGCCCCAAAAAAGAAGCAGACTCGCAAAAAAACTACATCTACTCAAACACTTGAAATTACTGATACACCACTTAGTAATTCCAGTGCTGACCTTCAGATGATAACCCAGGAGACGCAACAGCAAACAGATAAGAGCCGCGAGAAAAAGTCAGGCACACGGGTTGGGCAACGCAAACCCAAGCGAGACACTGTTGGGCATGAATCGCAGTCAACGACATAAGAATGATAATCATTGGGTGGGGGAAGAAGCTGCCGTCGGCAGCTTCTTCCCATTCTCTTTATTAATGAGACAAGGGTGAGCCTTGCTCACCCTTGTCTCCCCCTAACTATACGATTATCATTCTTACAACTCATGTCTCAAGTATGAAGTATATCTTGTCCTAAGTGCTTCTGAAGTATTTCGTGACCGTTTGGCTAAATTATCGTTCAAATCACATGTTCTTTGGGCTTGTGTTGACTGACGCAAAGCTATGACATCGCTTAGTTCAATTTCACCTTCTATTCCACGTACAAGAATCCGGTCATATCGATTACGTCGTACCGGGATATTGATTATCCACTCAAAATATAAATCTTCCCATAATTCATATTTCTCAAAGCGGTAGCCCAATGTCTCAAACCAACCCCGCATCTGTTGGGCGAGGGCGATCGCTCGACATTTGTTTTCGTTTAAAGTTTGAGTACCTGGTAATGCAAGATAACTTTGTGCCGCTAGTCGTGCTATTTCTGTACGAACACCTTCGAGTGTCGGCAGCCTATCAAGCTGTTCTTGAATAGTTGCAATACTTTGATGCAAAGAAGTGATCTCCTGATTCATCAGTACATCAGCAGGTGCGCGACTGCGTTTGGCCACTTCCGAAAAAACAATGTAAAACGCAGCAATTTCGCGTCTGATGTCAATTTTCAAGCTTTTGATTTCGTCCCCCAAAGCATAAGCATCAACAAAAGCATCGACTTCAGACAGGAGAATAGAAGGGTTATTATGGTCAAAAGCTTTGCGAAAAGCTTGCTTTATCTGTTCATGTCGGAAAAGTTCAAGTAATGGCTTGGGTTGGCCAACACCGTATTCTACTAAAGCGTAGGCGTAAACTCCGCTGAAATAATTTGGAGGATGTTCAGGGTCAAGGTTAAATTTTTTTAATAATTGAATTACAGTCTCATTGCGTTGAAGCTTTTCCTTAAGAATAGAGCTTGCAGTACCAGTAATTGCCTCAATTAGCTTGTTAAAAGGAGTCGGTAACACTGACTTTTTGTGTAAAAGTATGTATACGAGCTGATAATTATCCTTATATTAGCGCCAGATTTATAAAAATGAAGGAAATAGGGGTAAAATCCAGAAATTAGCTGCTATTTGGACGGGAATAACTGTATTAATAAGGTGATCCCAACAATGCAAACGCACTGTTGGGATCACCGTGCCGAAACAGCAAAATTTTACGTGATTGACTGTAATCTTTGTACAGCAATAGTTTCAGCAATGTATATCCGGGGTGATATGTCATCAAATAGAGACGTTACTTGAAGTCTGCTTTAGGAAACGTAGTTATCAATGCTTTTCACTTTCAAGCTGAAAGCCAGTTTTAGAGCGCACTTTTAAAGCCGCGACAGCGCAACAACGATGCTCAACATTGGCTCTCAAAAGGCTTTCTTAGTCCGGCTTTCATGTCCAAAGTAAGAAATTGCAACACTTACATTGCTTAAACATGTTGGTTAAGCAACGTTTCTCTGACCATGCTTTTTAATCCCAGTCAGTTTGTGCTGACTGCGATCGCACCATGTTCTTAAATTTTGTTAAGTGTGCATCAAACAGTAGTTGGATTGTGCCTGTGGCCCCATCGCGGTTTTTAGCAAGGATAATCTCTGCAATTCCTTTCTCTTGCGTATTAGAGTCGTAATATTCATCACGATACAACATGATTACTTTGTCCGCGTCCTGCTCAATCCCGCCACTGTCACGTAAATCGGAGAGCATGGGGCGTTTGTTATTACGGTTTTCTACTGCCCTTGATAGTTGCGATAAACACATAACAGGGGTCTGTAACTTCATCGCTAAACGCTTGAGTCCGCGTGTGAGCTTTTCTATTTCATGATTTCTGTTGCCCCCGCCATTACCATCCATCAATTGCAGATAATCGACAACGATCAACCCCAAATCACGGCGCTCTTGTGCCATGATTTTACGACATTCAGATTCTATATAGCTCAGTGACGGGTCTGGACGGTCATCGAGGTAAACAGGTAGCTCTGATAGTGTGCCGATGCCCTGTGATAGTGGCTCCCATTGTTTGTTAGAGATGCGCCCTGTTTTCAAGTAGCCGCTTTCTATGCCAGCCTCACCAGAAAGCGCACGCATGGCAATCTGTAGCTTTGACATTTCCAGACTGAACACGACAACCGGAAACTGATAAGCTTGGGCTAGATGAAAAGCTATCTGAGCCGCAAACGCTGATTTCCCCATCGCCGGACGACCCGCAACGATAACTAAATCATTGCGGTTAAACCCGCAAGTCATTGCATCAAGATCATAAAAGCCCGTGGGAATCCCAGGTAAAACCTTACCCTGGCTGCGGTCTTCAATATCCTGAAACAGATTAATCACCACTTCGGAAATGTGGCTGGCCCCCGCAGTATCAGAGGAACGCTGCAACTCATAGATAAAGTCCTGTAATTGTGAGAAGGCTTCCTCTAAGGGGGTTTCTTCATTGGATTTGTGCTGCAACTCGATTGCAAGGCTTCCTAGTCTACCTAGTTCCCGACGCTTCCATTTTTCCATAACTAGACCTGCCAGCGCATCAATGTTAACTGCTGATACTGTCTTGTCAACCAGCGATGCTAACTTGTTTCGACCGCCGATAATTTCTAACAAACTATTATCAGCTAAATAATTCGTGATCATCAACAAGTCTGTGGGCAATTCTTGAGCATTAAGTCGAAGGGCTGCGTTGTATATACGACCATGAGCGCTGATATAGAAGTGGTGCGGCTTCAAAATGTCGCGGACACGTTCTATAGCTACTGGGTCAAGCAAGATGCCCCCAAGTATCGCCTCTTCAGATTCAATGCTCTGTGGTGGTAGCTTATTGGCTGTGGTGGCAAAAGGAATTACGTTGTCGTCACTGGCGTACATATTAATCTCTGATTTCGATTAGGTCTAAATTTTTACAGTCAGATACCCAAAACCCTGAAGATAAGGGGCTTGGTCAATTAGGAATATCTACAAATCTTTCAGGAAACTTGGCGCTTGCCCATTCGTACCATTTAGCAGATACTTTATGCTTGCAAAACTTAGATAGTCCCTCTGACTGGAGCATACTGTAGTAGTGATCGTGCATCCGCGCATCCCATCTGGGAAAATCATACTTCTTGCGCTGTTTCTCTACTTCTACGGGGTCATCAGCAAAGTTGTTAATTTTGCGCTCTAATTTCCTGCAACCTGCTTTCCATTGCTCAAATAAGCAAAATATCTCTGTACTACCTTCATCTTTTTTAGAAAGCACTGTAGTCACGTATGGGGCAACGTTGTTAATGTCTTTACCTTGCGATCGCTGATAGGTCAGATAGTAAAGCAGGAAATCCACTTCTTTAACTGGGTCATCACTGAAACCCAAAATTTGAGAATGATTCTCACGCGCCGCGCCGGAATTTAGATCCTCATGAGTGGATTTCTTGTTAGTTGCAGAGACTTTCTCTTTATTAACAGCGTAGTGATTATCTGGAAGTGCTTTTTCTTGGTCAATTTCTTTGTTCTTCTTTTCCTCTTTTTTTCTCCCTCCATCGCTCTTAGAGGGATTGACTTTATTAGAGGTATTTAAGAGGGAATTACTTTCTAGCTCTGTCAGACCTACCCCCCTAGCTCTGTCAGACCTACCCCCTAGCTCTGTCAGACCTACCCCCCCGTTCTGAGAGACCTGGGTAAGGGTAGGTCTGTGTGAGCTATCCGTACAAAACTCTTTAATAATCGGTATAGGGTTTGACCAATTGCGTCTAGGCGCAACACGATAAATGCAAGTTGTACCGGGGCGAGACTCTTTGATAATCAAGCCATGTGTCGTTAAAGTCTTTAGCGATCGCTTGACCTGCGCTTCCGACATCCGACAACCTGCCGCCATGTTTTTATTGCTTTCAAAGGCTTCTCCCTTGCCAGCACGTCTTACGATTCGGCTATATATACGAAATGAATATGGATCAAGCCCAAAATCGTCTAATTCTTTGTGGACAAAAATAAAATTAAAATCATCTCTGTCGTCATGTGCTACATAGCCATGCGCTTGTTCTACATTTCGAGAGTTCATCATGTTACATTCCGAAGTATTTGTAATATTTCGGATAACTCCCTTGCAACGCGAACGCAGAACTGCTTATCATAGAGTCAGCGATCGCGGTTCCGAAAAGTCCTACCACAGACAATTTCGTTTCGGAGTTACCGCTTGTGTACAGCCAAATAATCAAGAAACCCGCTTAGATTCCCGTCCGAGCGGGTTTCTTGATTGGAACACGGGGCAAACATTTGGCTAACTGTCTGCCCTTTGGCTCTCTCATATCCTTGCCCTGTGGCTCTTGGATATTACACCCAGTTTCACGCCTTACTGGGACGGCGTTTTTGCCTATCCAGGCTCCATTGCTCTCCCGCTTCAGTCTCCACATCCGCAAGTTCGCATAATCAACCCCGTAAGCGGGGCAACTGTATATATATATTGTTTTAAGCGCTCGTCTATATCGTTTAGCCGCTCTGTTATGTCCTGTGGCTGGTCGGTGTTGATCATTTATCCTCCTTGTCTTCTTTAATTTCTTCTGGTGGAACCCAGTAAATTAACTCGCTGGGCTGGACACGGTAAAAATCGCAGATTTTGTTTAAAGCTGTAACTTGTGGTATCCAATCAGGATTATCGTATAAGTTGTAAGCGGTACTGGGTGCTATGCCCGTATCTTTTTGAAAGCGATAGCGAGTAATCCCCAAACCGTCTACAAATTTCTTGACTTGGTTCCTTATAGGCATTCAGTAACAATAAACGGTTATCAATACAACCATTTATCATTGCTAATTTCCAACCGTTAGTAAATGCCAATCGATTTATATTAATGAGCGATTGACATTAATGAGCGGTTGTAGTTAATATCATAGTGTCCGGGTTATCGATACGTCAATAGCCCGGACACAGTTATCTAGCTATAAACACAGATTATCTGTATTACGTCCGCTCTATATCTGCGGTCGTGGTAATTGTGCGTGGGAGCATCACAAGCGAGGATTCATGCATATCAATTTACGCAACTTAGAAGCAATCAACGAACTACCCCTTCAGAGAACAATGCTTAATCAAAATCAATTACGAAGGCTAGAAGCAATAGATCGCTGGCTCAGAGAAATCCGAGATTCTGAGGAATTCAGCCAACTGGAATATTCCCCAGATGTGATGCTAGGCGATGCAATCCAAGCAGTAGGTGAACTACTTGACGAACATGAACCCTGTGATTACAAGCCCTTGAATTTTACTGATCCAGAGTGGCATTCATATCTAGAACAAAAGCCAGTAATGCACATTCGCCGTGTGAAGAATTGGCGTAAAAAGATTAACTCATTCATACTCGGTGCAGCGTCATCAGTAGCAATTGTGAGCTTGGTAACTACTAGTTTTATGGTAGTTGGTTCTATCTTTTGTCACGGGTTTGACCGGATTGAGGAGAGTAGAGGCGAGGAATATCAACCCACATGGATCTACAACGCCAAAATTTTTGAAGGAAGCGCCATTGCATCTATCGCGGTCTTCCTGGGTGCAAGCTTAACGGGCGCGTGTGTCGCGGGAGATAAAAATGATGATTGATAAAGAGCTTGTAGGATGCGTAACCCTCCTAAGCAAATCCAAAACCTACAGTATCGATGGCACTCTCTATCGCTATCTCTATAGCAATGACAGTATCAGACACACACAATATTATTTCCGTCCTTTACCGCGTCAGTCTAAGAGCGCTGACTTAAAGCTCAATCGGGACAAAGTGCTAAGGCGCTGCTACGAAGTGCCGAGCTTATATAAACAGCACACAGCAGAGATAAATCACAACTCAATACAGCTGAGTTTGTTCTAAACCTTGGTAACATCTACCACCGCGCAAAACGTTCAAAAGCAAAGTTACAAGCGCGTCAACTAGTCCAAAAGGGGCGCTTTTACGGGGGTAAAAGGAATTTTGTCAATATATCAGAAACTCTGGCAAGCCCTGTTATTGCGTGATTATAGCCGACGAAAAACCATACTTTGAAATTTTTCAGAGTTATTTTTCAGAGTTATTGATAGGTTTCAGCTAGCGGGTCGTATCAAATACCCCTTTTCAGCTAATTACATACATCAAATACCTTGGACGCATTCGGAATACGCATCGATTTTATACACACCTAAGTAATAGTTAGGGGGTAAAGTGGCAACGAAACAGTATATCGCTAAGTATCATCAGCTAAAACAAATTTACGAGCGTGAGTTAGGAAAAGAGATTGCTGATATCACTTGGTATCGAGTGGTAGCTACTTTGAAACAGCATTTTAATTTCAACGTGCTGGGTAGCGACGCTCAAAAGATAGTTGAGACATTCGCCGGATTTAAACGGCGCTACGGCAGCTTTACAGGTCGGGGTGAGGGGTTTAGTGAACGCTGGCAAGCATTCAGACATTTCTATGAAATGGATGCTCAATATCAGGGTGGAGAGTTCTTAAAACTTCTTGCAGAGCATCTAAAAATCAATCTTGACGACGTACCGCGTAGCACTCCTTACTACTGGTTTGAACGTGCTGAACTATCTTTCAGCGCTGAAAACATTTACCACTGCAAAGATTTAGCGCTTGTTGCGTTTGTTGCTGCTAAATGGGCAATTAACAAGCGTTCGCAACCGATGAAATCCACAAACACAAAAGTTTTAACACTAGTCAAATAAGGAGCAATCATCATGTCTGACAAATTTACTAATAACGTCCGCGCTCGTTTGTACAAACAGGGTTATCAAGGATTTACCAAGGACGATTACACAACAGCAGCCCTTGCTGTCGAGTGCGATGACCTTGACAACCCCACCAAAGACCAATTGAGCCAAGCCGTTGACTATCTCAAAGTTAAATCGACAAGCCAATTATCTGTAGTTGATGAACCCGTTGAAGAAACGTTTCTAGTAGGGGAAGATGCACAGTCTGAAGTTGAATCTAATCAGCTTACAGTTGCCGAATCAGAGAATCAGATTGTCTTGAGCGAACAAGAAAAGCAAGCCCTCGTTGCAGACATTGCACAAGGCGCAGGAATTGAACTAAAAGCGGCGGATGTGAAACAGATTACAGTGTCCATCGCTTCCACCTTTGCATCTAGAAAGGAGTTGAACGAGGCGATTTTTAACGCGCTCGTCCACTTTGCAAGGGAATTCAAGAATCAAGAAGTATCCAAAATCCGACGCAAAGCCGACGAAATCAGGCAGACACTGGCAGAGATGGATGATGTGGCAGGCAGTGAACTGACCCAGATCAAGCAAGCGATGGAGGCCACCGCCTTAGATTACAAAAGCCAGTTTGCAGACCTCGCGTTATCTTTCGCCGGAATCATCGACTAAGCCCGGAGGCAAGCTCACTTACAAACATTTGTTGATTGGGCTTGTGGGGATACCGTTACTAATTGCACTCGCGGCTCCCCTGTCTCAATGGTTTATGACGGAATGTTGCACATACAGGAGTCAAAAACGTGAAGCATATCAAGAATATCGTTGGTAAGCACGGCAGAAAGCTGAAAGCAAGGGCTGAGAAATTAGGCGTTGCAGACAGCTTAATCATGGGCTGCATCAATGGTGACGATGCCGCACTGACCAAAGTAGGGGAAATGGGCAACGAGGGTGAGCGCATCTTAACCATCATGCCCTACATCACAGATAATCTATCAGCGTTCATCAAAGGCACTGAGGAGTACAACAAAGGGCTAGCAGAGATTTACAAGCAAGCTGGCGCGTCTGGTATTGCCATTGATAAAGCATCTGCTGATTTAACGATCGCAAATTTAAAGTATGGTCATGAGCGTTCAGAAATCGGATTGAAACTGGCCAGCGACCGCACATTAGAGAATCAGCGCTACAGAGAAAGCATCGACCTAGTTAAGCTCAAGGCTTACATCGATTATCACATGAGCAAAGTTGACCATCTGGCGGCTGCTAAATCGCAGTTAGCCCGACCCGTAAAGGCACAGCTAGACGCTGACAGGACTTATGAAACGGAAAAAGCAAAACACCTATTGACTTATGGCGAAGGCTCAGACCTTGATTTAGTACCTCGTAAGTCATTCACAACTAACAAGTTAGTCCAAGCGTTCCGTACTGCTGTTTCTACGATTTTCGAGTAATTCGCATCTAAAAATCCCCTACTAAGTAAGCGCTCAGTAGGGGAAATCAAAGTTAGTGATGAGAACAATGTTAGATGAACTTGACACCGAATTGCAAGACGGGGACACCAAACAATCACCTGACTATCAAGACTTTCCTGATACTGCATTTACCCAGGATGAACAAGAAGCTATTAAAAGATTTAAAGCGAAGGAAATTGAAAAGCTTAACCGTAGTCGCGCTGTCTTGAAAGGAATTGAATCTTGCGGCTGGGGTGTTACTTCCTATTGCTTGGCTAAGTATTTAGTAATAGCTACAGGCTCGGCGGGGCTAATGCCTGCGGTCGCTATTGTGTTGGGAATTAATCAAATAGTTAATCGTGATTTGTTGGAGTTCACCGTAAACAAGTCTCCTGAAGGATGGGTTTTTACGGACATGGACAAGGCGATAAAATTTCTCTTTCAAACAATATTCGGATGTTTCATTTTGTGGACTGCTATCGGCGATTTTTACACCACAATGCAGAACTCACACAAGACTTACGACAACATCAAAGCGACTGTAGAAGACTTTAACCGTCTGCCAGAATCAGACAAAACTATTGTGTTTGTGGTGGGTGCAGTGGTGGCAGGCGGTGTTGTTTACGGCATCCACAAATCCAAGTCATGAAGGCTCAACCCCTACTGAAAATTGGCGCTGTCACAGCTTTACTTCTAGGGCTAGCAAGCGCTTATTACTATGGGCAGACACCGCACCCTTATCAGTTTACTGAAGTGCGATTTTGTCCTACTACCGCCAATAAACGGACAATGAAGTACTTTGGCAAACCCACACAATCACAATCGGCACTTGATAACAAATACTGTCGTTTCAAGTACAGATTGCTAACAGAAGTATGGAAGTCACGACAGTTTAATGATGTTGTGTCTCTCCCTGACGGTGCTTTCATTACGTCAGATTTGGCTCCATCGGAGAATCCTAGTTTATGGTTATTAGTCGCGCCTGTTTTTGTCTGGATGGGTTATTACTGCTGGGCTGCCAAAGATGAGATTGATAACGAGTCAAGTTTTCAACGTCTGGAATATTTTAAGACAGCTATTAAGCGCCAAGGTTTAATTACTAGGACTGAGCGCGATTTGCAATCACATGAATCAGGACGGATTTCAGACAAGCATAAGAAGGACATCGACAGACGCGCTGATAATTTGTTAGTCAAAGAACGCTATATCTCTCTTGAGGAATTGCAAGAACAGTATCAGCGTCAGTCAGAGCTTGAGGATTTACAGTTTAGCAACACTAAAAAACAGTTCGCTGTCGCTGACTCCGTAGCTGACAAATCTATTGCTGAAAATAGAAGAGATAAGCGCAAAGCGGACGCAGAAAACATCAATCCCAGTAGTGAAAAATCTCAGGCTCCACAAGGGACAAGCGCCCAAGAATTAGTTCAACTATTGAAAAATCATGAGGGCGGCTGGCTATGGGATGTCATTGAATCAACAAAACCCGTTTGGGTGCTAGGGGGTCAAGGTAGTGGTAAAAGCAGTTTTGCGGCATCAATTGTTATGTGTAGAAAGGCGATTTTTGATTGGAATATTACATCAATCGTTGACGCTCATGGACATAAGAACAGAGCTAAAGCTTGGAAGTTATTGATACCTTTGGAGCCAGAATTAATCGGTGAACGCAACGATTATTTAGCTATTGGTGAGGCAATGGATGAAGCTGTTCAACGTTGGAGCGACCGCACAGAAAACGACAGACCCATTCAAACACTTTGGGATGAATTGACACAGCTTTCTCTGCAAGATGATTGTAAAGAATCAGTCAAAAAATTTGTGAGACATTCACTTACTGACGTTCGCAAGGCTGCCGAATATCTAGTTTGTATTTCTCATGCTTTTACTAATGCCGCCAGTGGCAATGCTGAGGGTTTTAATGATTTAAGGCAAAGCGAAACTATCCAAATCAAGCGCAAGTCAAAGAACGGTCGCCTACCTCTAAACCATGCTGAAATTAGTGGTCTTTATGATGACGATGGAAATCTGATTGAATCGAAGCGCGTTACAGTCCCAGACTGGTTTTATCCTGATAGCTTGCTCAGATTTATTAGCGCTTGTTAGATAAATATTTCTCGTGAGTCACAAAACCTGAAAACTTTGTCGATTAAAAATAGTGAGGGATTTACATTTATGCACCCAATAGAATTTAAGAAAAAGTGGCAACTAACTTATAACGAGCTAGCACTTGTCCTGGGTTATGAAAGTGATTTTACTGTCCGTTGCTGGGGGATAAATGGAGTCCATAAGCGCAACCCTCAAAAAGTTGCTTATGTTGCTTGTCACCTTCTAGATGAAAAATGGTCATCTGAGGGGAAACAAATAGATTCTTACCTTTGATAATTTATATCAGCGTGTCTGCTAGACACCTATTAGACACATAAATAAATAATTTGACCAAAGCTAGAGTGCGGGGTAAGTCAAAGATTTATTGATGGTTATGCACAAGTTTTCTATTTTTTCTGATACCCCGTTATAAGTCAAATGTCCGCCAGACACTCCTAATTAATTACTTGAAATAGGTGAATACTATGCACCCAATAGAATTTAAGAAAAAATGGCAGTTAACTTACGACGAGCTAGCACTTGTTTTAGGTTATCAAGGTGATTATACTGTTCGTTCCTGGGGTACGAATGGAAGACACAAGCGCAATCCTCAAAATGTTGTTTATGTCGCTTGTCGCCTTCTAGATGAGAAGTGGTCAACTCAGGGGAAACTTGTGGATTATTATCTTTGACTATACTTTTTTAAACTAGGATTATTCACCCCTTCAGCAATTATTTATTAAGCGGGTGCTTGACCGGAAGAGGCAAACGAGCCACGCAGTGGCGATGTGCGTCTGAGGTCAAGCACCTGCAACTTATTTAATCCGTCAAAAAATTGGAGATTGCCGATTGGAGATTGGAGATTGACTGCACCCACCTTTCTATGCAGCATTATGATAGGAGATTGTAGATTTCAGATTTATTCCGCCCACCAGGGGCGGGGCTTGTACCAAATTCAATCTGCAATCTTCAATCTCCAATCTCCAATCTTCTCTGTCAATCTCTTGAGCCAAGGAAGTAACATAATTAAAGATGAGAAATTATGGAAGCGAACAGGCCATGATTACTAAAGAAGAAATTACCATCAAAGTCCCCTCCTTGGTAGCAGAGGCATACCGCAATGCCACCGAAGAAGAACGGGAACAATTGCAAGTTAAGATTGCGGCAATTATGCAGTCTCAATTTACAACTCCAAGACTTGAGGCGATTGCACGTTTAAGAAATACGATGGATAAAGCTAGCCTTGAAGCACAAGAGCGAGGATTAACGCCTGAAATCTTAGAATCGATTTTGGCATCACCGTGCCAAACACTTTTGAAAAAACTGGAGAGTTTAATTACAGAAGAAAAAGATTTTAATTAAGAAATTATTAATGAATGCAAAGAAGGTGAGTGTTTATTAAACTTATTAACGTCTAAGATTTTTTTATTTTCTTCAGGCCACTCTTTGTTACTTGACTTTATTCAGTAGCATCGCTTTGTTGTAAATACTTGAGAATGCCACTAGCGATCGCATCAGCCATTTGATTATGGTAATTTATATCATTCAATCGTAAGCCATCCTTTGGGTGATCAATAAAACCTGTCTCTATTAAAATTGCAGGTACACTGTTATTCTTAAGAATAAAAAAACTGGTCGATTTAAGCCCTCTATCTCTCAAGCCGCTAATATTCTGAATAATGGTACTGTGAACTACTTTGGCTAGACGCTGATTCTTGCCAAGATAATATGTTTCTATTCCATCGTGCTTTCCATCAAAGGCATTCGCATGAATACTAATAAATAAGGAAGCGCCAACCTGCTTTGCTTTCTTTACCCTATATGACAAGCTGTCTCTTACGCTACTTGCAACAAAATTGTCATATGTATCCCGTGTTAGCACGACTTGAACACCATGTTGCTGCAAAATTTCGGCTATCTTTTTGCTGATAGATAAATTTACATCGTCTTCAAGAACAAGACCTTTCGTTCCAGCGTCTGGGAGTAAACCATGTCCGGGATCAACTACTACTACAATTTTTTTCTGGAGTGTTAAAGATGAAGGTGGCAAAGGTACTGATGAGGAAAACTTACAGATTTTTCCCGCTTGTTGCCAAGTAGGAAGTTTTAAAGTCTCACGTATATCAGCTCTATATGGTATATAGCCCTGTAACCAATCACAGGCTTGTGTTAATAGTTGAGCTAAGTTTTTTACTGAGCGTATATAAGCATAATTATGAAAAGAAGTAGTAAGGATATTCTGCCCATCTGGGCTAAAACTAGCTTTACTAACATCAGGCCAATTAGCAAGTTCCCGTCCTGACAAACTCCATACTCTAGCAGTTTCATCAAGAGAAGTGGTGAGAATGCGTTTTCCATCAGGACTAAAACTAGCAGTGTTTACAGTAGCTAAATGTCCCTGCAAGGTAACAATTTCTTGCCCAGACGAACTCCATAATTTAGCAGTATTATCAATAGATGAAGTGACAATATTTTGTCCATCCGGGCTAAAACTAGCACTGTTTATCATACCCAAATGTCCTTGCAAGGTAGCAATATTTCGTCCAGATGTCTCCCAAACTTTGGCTGTGTTGTCATTGCTCGCAGTAACGATGCGTTTTCCATCTGGGCTAAAACTAGCACTATTTACTATGCTCTCATGACCTTTCAAAGTAGCAATATTTCGTCCAGATATATCCCATACTTTGGCTGTCTTATCATCAGCAGCCGTGACGATGCGTTTTCCGTCTGGGCTAAAAACGGCGCTATTTACTATGCCTTGATGACCTTTCAAGGTAGCAATTTCCTGTCCAGATAAATCCCACACCTTAGCTGTCTTGTCAAGAGAGGCTGTAACAATATATTGAGAATTAGGGCTAAAATTGCCGCTATTTACTATGTCTTGATGACCTTTCAAGGTAGCAATTTCTTGTCCAGATAAATCCCACACCTTAGCTGTCTTGTTCAAGGAGATTGTCAGAATGTGTTTTCCATCTGAACTAAAATTAGCGCTATTTACTATGTCTTGATTTCCTTGCAAGGTAGCAATTTCCTGTCCAGATAAATCCCACACCTTAGCTGTCTTGTCTAAGGAGATTGTCAGAATGTGCTTCCCATCTGGGCTAAAAGTACCCAGATATCCTTGCAAAGGGAGCGGTTGTACTAACCAGATACGAGCCGAGCCATCAGAAGTGATAGTAACTATACGTTTTCCATCTGGGCTAAAACTGGCGCTATTGACGGGATTTACATGATTTAAGTTAAGGATGTACCGTCCAGATAAATCCCACACCTTAACTGTATTATTTGGGTCGGAAGTAGCAACGATATACTTTCCATTTGGACTAAAACTATTGCTATAAACATTGTCTTGATATCCTAATGCAGCAACAATTTCCTGTCCAGATAAATCCCACACCTTAACTGTATTATTTGGGTCGGAAGTAGTAATGATATATTTTCCATTTGGGCTAAAACTGGCACTCTTGACACTATCCTGATGTTGTAAGGTAACGATTTTTCGTCCAGATATATCCCATATACTGGCTGTCTTGTCATCAGCAGCAGTAACGATATACTTTCCATCAGGGCTAAAACTGGCACTATTTATTACTACGTCTTGATATTTTTTTAAAGTAGCAATTTCCTGTCCAGACAAATCCCACACTTTGGCTGTCTTTTTTGTAACATTCTTGTTAAAATCATCAGGTTTCTCTTCTCTAGCAGAAATAGTAACGATATACTTTACATTTGGGCTAAAACTGGCACTCTTGACACTATCCTGATGTTGTAAGGTAACGATTTTTCGTCCAGATATATCCCATATACTGGCTGTCTTGTCATCAGCAGCAGTAACGATATACTTTCCATCAGGGCTAAAACTAACACTATTTACTATGCCTTGATGTCCTTTAAAAGTAACAATTTCCTGTCCAGACAAGTTCCACACCTTGGCTGTCTTATCATCAGCAGCAGTAACGATATACTTTCCATCAGGGCTAAAACTAGCACTATTTACTATGCCTTGATGTCCTTTCAAAATAGCAATTTCCTGTCCAGACAAGTTCCACACTTTGGCTGTCTTGCCCACAGTAGTGAGAACATATTGCCCATCAGGACTAAAGCTAGCACTGTCAACAATATTCTTCTCTTGCAGTACTTTTGGTTGTGGCATCTTTTCTAGGATCGTCTGTAAAGCTAAAACTGGACTAGTAGTCGGATACTCTTCCAGTTCTTCCAGATGATTATCGTCTACTAATTCTTTTAACTCTTTTCCATTTCCAATCGCAGCTACCAAAGTTTTCACAGACTCAGACTCAAATTGCTCTAGGTTTATAATTCCTTTTTTTTCTAATTGTGTACTTTTTTTGGCTAGCTGCACCTCTCTAATAATTGATAGGATAAAGATTCCAGATACCACTGCCCCTACCAAAGTTATCCCCAACACCACTGTTCCAATGCGAATGCGTTGATTGGCTTTACGGTAAGCCTCTGATAAAACCTGCTTTGCTTGTTTTTCTACTCGCTGTTCTAACTCGGTGCTAGCATCTATAAATTGATAATCCAAATCGCTTAAACTTTTATCTTTCCGCCAATTTTTTGCCTCTTCTAATGCTTGACCACGTAACAGTCGTGATTCATCTTGGCGATTACTAACTAGCCATAATTCTATTAATTCTGCATACGGTCGTAAATTTGCTAAAGCTGTGTTCACCCAATTCAGATTAAAGACTGACTGGTAAATGCGGTTATAAACTTTTAAATAATTTTGTTGCTTGACGATTAATCCTGATAACCGCAGTTCTATTTGTTCAGAACTATCATCAGCTGCAACTTCTCCCTGTTGTAAAATTTGCTGATACAGTCCTAACAACCTTCCTGCTCTTTTTTCATTGCTCAAAATACGCTCAGATATCGTCCGCAAATGCTCAGGTTCATCCTGGGTTTCCCAATTTTCGATAACACGAGAGCGCACTAAGTTTTCTAGCCACAACATCTCATTACTATCTGATTGAGGGGGAGATACAAAGATAAGTTTACAAAGCTTCTGGGTGAGAAAGGGTTGGCCACCAGTCCAAGCTAATACCTTTTGTAGCATTAGCTGAGGATTGCTGACTTTACTTGCCAATCCTAAAACTAATGGCTGTGCTTCTTCCAAACTAAAACCAGATAGCTCAATTGCTCGACCGATATTGAAAGGCGTGCGCTTTTTGTCTTCAATTAAATCTGACGGTGTTGCTACCCCCAAAAGTGTAAAAGTGAGCCGTCTATATTGTGGGTTATCAGCACGCCGATTATAGCAGTCTCGAATGAAAGCAAAAAAATCGTCAGTCCCCACAGTATCTTTGAGGTTGAGGACACCATCGATTTCATCGATAAAAATAACAATATTCTTATCAATTTCTGACAGCAGTACCTCTTCAATAAATTCACTTAACCTCTGCACAGGAGAAAGATGATCGTGTTCAGGCCACCAACTCCGCAAATTAAACTTTTTTGAAAGCTCAAAACTGCTGACCAAAATGCGAACAATCCCTGCATACCACTGGTCTGGTGTTACTTGCTGGCTGCCAATTCTAGTTAAATCAATTGCTGCACAGGCAAAGCCCTTTGCTCGCAGTCTTTGCATAACTTGTACCCGCAAGCTAGACTTGCCCATTTGCCGCGAATTCAGTACATAGCAAAACTCTCCTGCCTTCAATGCTTCATAAAGGTCTTGGTCAGCTTGCCGCACAATATAAGTAGGAGCCTTAATTGGTAAGCTCCCCCCGACTTGATATTCATAGGCTGGATTTTGTGCTGTGTTCATATACAGAGAAACAATAAGATTTTCGTTATAAAGAAGCCGCGCGCTCGCGGAAATACTGAAGGTATAAATTGAATCTGGGTAAAACGTTATTGTTTTCTAGCTCCACCAATCCCATACTTTTTAATTTAAAAGCTTGTATTGGCTCTAACTGTACTGGTGTAATTGTTGCAACAATTTGTTTCATTGCCATTGCTAGGTCGGAATGTTGTTTCAGATTCCACCAGTGTCGTCGCAAATGGTCGCCAAAAGGCCCAGCATCTGTAGGAGCAACTTGTAGTAATTCCTCCAGTGTGGTAGCTTGCCGCGCAATGCGATAAAGTGCTACCCGTACCAAGTAGGGATGTCCTCCCACCATTGCCATCAGTTGTTCAATTTGGGTAGAACTCCAATTTAGCCCATGTCTACGTGTTAAATCTTGCACTTGCTCAACGTTAAACTCCGGCAACTCAATTGATAGCCCTACATTAAAAGGCGACTGATTGATATTCATTGGGATATAAACTTCTGTTGAATGAGCTATTATCAATCGCAATTTCTTCCAGATGCCCCCATTCTTTGCCTCCTCATGCCAAGCACGCAGGAGTCCAAAAAAGTCTGAAGCAATTTCAGGGTGTTGATATACTAGATCTACTTCATCCAAACCCAAAGCTAAGGGTTCGCTGATTTGTGCTAGAAGATACTCCTCAAAATAAGCTGTACAATTATCTTTACTGCCAAAAATATCGTCCCAGTAATCCGCTAATCGATTTGGTATTCGCAGTTTTCGACCGACAATAGCACAGAACCAGCGCAAAAATTGATCTAAGTCTGCGAACACTTTACTATCTGCTAGTTGAAAACTCAATGATACGGCTAGAAAACTTTGTTGTGAAGCTTGATGAAGAATACGTGCCATCAGCGAAGTTTTACCCATTTGCCGAGGTGCTTTGATGCGGATCAGAGAACCAGACTTCAAAATAGCTTCATAGCAGTCAGACTCTATGGGAGAGCGTTCCACATAAAATAGAGAAGCTAAATCCACCTGCCCTTCGGGTAATTCTGGTTCTGCAACTGGTAAAGGTGGGGATTCTGGGCTTTCTACAGCAGGCGGCGTTGTTACTAGCTCATCTTCCGTCAAAGTAGGCTCACGACCTTCTGCCAGAATTGTCAAAATTTCTTGCAAAATCTTGGGTGTATCAGCAGATGATTTCCACTCTCGCTGTTGAATTCTTTGTAAATAACCCCGTAAATCATAATTTAGTGGCGAATTCAAAGGGAAATTGATGCGAATTGGCAAAATTACTGGTTTATGGTCATGACGTAAATCTTGCAACTGCTTCACCCGCCTGACTTCTTCTGTCACCATTTCACTGGTTGCAGATTTCTGAGATAACAATAGCAGAAAGTAATCAGATTGCTCTAATTCTCTATCTATGCGCTCTGGCCAGTTTTCACCCAGCCGAATACTTTCTCCAGCCATAAATGCTTCATATCCAGACGCTTTTAACGCTTCATAGAACTGTTGAGCCAGCGTAAAATCTGGGTCTTGGCTGCGGTAGCTGATAAAAACTTTAGTGTTTTTACTGGCTGATTTAACTGTTGACCATTGTTGTTGCATTGTTTCTGCAGAAAGAACTTGCTCACCTAACTCAGGCCATGCTGTAGTCAGCACTTGAGTAGGAATAATAAACGCTGCTTTGGCTGCTGCTCGCTCCATTTCCGCCGCTACGGCCATTCCTGCTACGCCCTGTAGCTGCTCATCCCATATTGGCGCACCACTGAAACCAGGCTCTAATGCGTAACCTTGTTGTTTTATATCCTCCAGTTGCACCCAACCATTGGCAAGTCCGGCTCTGATTTCACCAGCAGCCCAAACTCCATTGGACTGGTTCTTGGGAAAACCCAAAACTCGAAAAGGATGCCCCCATAATTCTTCTGAAGCTACCAATCGTGCTGGTTGAGCAGTATTAGGAGGAGAGCTTGCTAATTCCAATGCTGCAATATCTTCAGCAAACTCATTAGGATTAACAGGTCGCCAGAATACTATCCTGGCTGTGAACAGTTGTTTCGCTGCTAATAAAGGAAAATCCAAGCGGATTTCTGCATTAGGCATTTCAGCAGTGTTTCTGGCAATTCCTAGAGCATCTGCTACCACATGGGCGCAGGTAAGAATATTTTTCTGGGAAACTAAAAAGCCAGCACCAACAACCTTGCTATTGTTTGAGTAAATCCTGACAACTGATGACTCTAGGGGTGTGGGCATCTTACGACTCTCGTTTCCACTTTAAAGTAATTTCATAATTAACTTCGCCATTGCCAGAAGCGATGACTGCTCCAAGTTCTGCACTCATTTTGATGCCAAACTTGACTTCTACTTCGTCCGCAGGCTGATTAAGACTATTTACTTTAGTCATAATGACATTTGCTATGGGCTTAACTTGTTCCAGAGCAGACTCAAAAGTTTTTTTAGCTTTTTCAAGGACTTCATCTCGCAAACCGATACGCTCATCAGTTAGTCCAGGCTCATCCACTTCCACAAGAATCGAGTCGCCATTTTCCAAAGGAAATTCTACGATACGCTTCACAGGCTTACCCCTCTACAAAATTTTTTATAAATCATTGTTTTTTAGCTTTAAACTCAAATAAACCTTATATCAACATCTCATGTTGATACCTATACAGGCAAATACATAGAACTACTATCGTTGGGTCTAGCGTGCAAATACCTACTGGTAGTAGAAACATTAGCGTGGCCCAAAGTCTGCTGCACCAACCCAATATTCGCTCCACGTTCTAGGGAATGTGTAGCATGGGCATGACGCAACCAGTGAGGTGACACCTTCGCATCCAACCCCGCCCGTTTCGCCGCCGCCGCAATTATCTTATTAATAGTCTTGCGGTCGAGATGTCCCTTGCCCTTGCGACTACAAAATACCGGGTCACTATCAGCTGCATTCCCCCGCAACTGCATTAAATTATCCCAAATCGACTTGAGCGGCAACACCGATCGCGTTTTACTCCCCTTCCCCAACACCGTCACCTGTCCACTGTCACCTCGTGGTGCTAAATTCTTCCACTTAAGGTGAATTGTGTCGCTTTCATTCTCCCACACTTCCACATGGCGTCACTGTGCCAAAAAAGATTTTTTGTACGAATCGAAAAATTCAAGTGCCTGAAACGACGATTTTTCGTTCAAACTCGATCAAAACTAGCAGCATAATCATAGTTTTTTCACCAAAAAGCGCTTCTCGAAAGGCTTACCTCATCTTACTTTCAGCCTTAGAGTACAATTAACCCGGTTTAGAGCGGGTGATGCCGTCCCCCACACCACCCGCTCTAAACGAAGTGTCCCCAGTTCGTCGGGGCCTCACGAATTGCTTAATTTAGTCATTTCACAATTTAGTCATTCAGTAATGACTAAATTAAACAATTATTGCATTATATAAAAACGTCATTTAGTATTAATGTCTTGACTAACTTGCGTATTGACGCTAATTCTTTTACAAAAAAACAATAGACAGGTCAATGTTGATTCTTACGTGTACATCCCTTTCCGGTGGTCAGGGTAAAACCACTACTGCTATTCTTTTAGGCAGAAGGCTTGCTCAGTCAGGGCAGCGGGTGTTGATGGTTGACGCTGACCCTCAATCCAACCTGACTTTTTATCTTGGTCATGAAGTTGAAGAAAACCAGCCTACGCTTCTGGAAGTCCTAAAAAAACAGGTGAGTACAGAAGATGGTATCTATGAAGTGGGTGAGAACCTGTGGCTCATTCCGGCAGATGACGGGCTGGATAAAGCGCAAGAGTTTCTATCCAGTAGCGGCATGGGGGCGATTGTTCTCAGCAAGCGATTAAAAGAAGTCGCTGATTTATTCCAATACTGCATCATTGATCCGCCGCCCCAGCGATCGCAAATTTGTCTGACGGCGGCGGGGGCGGCTGACCATATTATCATCCCGGCGGAAGCATCATCCAAAGGGGTAAATTCTCTCATCCGCACCCTTGCCTTGATTGAAGAACTTAGAGAAATTGATGCTTTTTCAGGTGAAATACTGGGCATCTTGCCTTTCAGAGATAAGTGGGTAGGGAATAACCAGGTAGCCCAAAGCAAGACAAGCATTGAAACGATGCGAACAATTGCAGAAACCATCCCTGTCTTACCGTCAATTCTAGAATCAGAACAATTCAAAAAAGCGATTGATAAGGGTGTAACCCTGTCCTCCCT
This sequence comes from Nostoc sp. ATCC 53789, assembly GCF_009873495.1. Classification (GTDB taxonomy): domain Bacteria; phylum Cyanobacteriota; class Cyanobacteriia; order Cyanobacteriales; family Nostocaceae; genus Nostoc; species Nostoc muscorum_A. The sequence goes on from NZ_CP046708.1 coordinate 23,829, forward strand.
CGGCTTTACCCAACTCGAAGCCCCCTTCCAGCAGATTATCGAGGGGTTACAGAAAAATGTCTGATGTTTTTGACCGTTTGAAAAAAAAGGGGGCGCGTCCCACCGTGCCAACTAGAGATACATCTCTGGTCAAAAAAGAAAATACAGAAATAGTTAATGACCAAATGACTGAATTTAGTCATTCAAAAAATACAGAAGAACAAGATTCCGCTAATAGTGAAGGGCTAAAGGACAACCCCACTGTTTCCCCTCAAGAGCAGCAAAGCGATTTACCGCAGACTGTCCGGCGAACCATCAGGCTGGAACAGGACATAGACACTGAACTAGATGTTTTTTGCACCGCCAAAAAAGTTACCAGGGACACCTTTATAGAAGCTGCCTTTATCGTTTGTTCTCAAAACGAAGAATTGATGCAGGACATATTAGAGGAAGCCAAAAAACGGTATCAGCAGCGCAAGCAGGCGGGCGAGCAACGGAAATTTCAGACAATGGCGAAGAAAATTAATACCTAAACGGTGTGTCTTTAGTTGTCCCCTTTGCACAAAGGCAAGCCATTGTTTCTGTTTGTTTGCATCTGACGCGAATTCTGATGTCAGAGCAAAAGGGGATAAATGAGGAAATCAATAATTACTAAATGACTAAATTCAGTAATTTGGTCATTATGTCTTTGTTGTTAAAAATGCGAAAAACCGAACCTTGTACTCGTCATCAACAGCAATCAAATGGGGCGGGCAGGGGAACGCTGCGCTAAACAGGCAAGGGGCAAGGCGCAAAAAATCCTGGTGATGCCCCCTGAATTATCACCGCGCCTTGCCCCTTCTGCCCGTTTTCCCCTACCCTGAGTTAAGCAATGCTCAAGTCAAGATGCTGAATCCACGACACATACCGGATTCAAGGCTCATCCGCCTCAATCATGAAATCATAATCCTGCCCACCATAAAAAATACCGTGGATCATCACCCTGTCACTTTCTACCGAAAAGGCAACGGTGACACGCTTGGCATAACCAACGACCCGTAACCCTGGACGCAAATCATCACGCTTCGTTCCGCGTTCTGGAAAGAGGGAAAGACGCTGGCAGAAAGCAACAATGTCGCTGATGTAACGCTCTGCCCGCTCTTCCCCGCTATGATCCGCAATATAACTGTAAAGCGTATCAAGTTGGCGCTCGGCGCGTGGCGAGAAGATGACATTATATTGTTTCATCTAGCCGTTTGCTTGGGTCGTGCGCTTGCGGTAATTGGAGCGGACACGCGCCACTATATCTTCTGCCGGAATACCCAGGCTTTCATCCGCCTTACATTCGTCATAGCTCTTGACAACTTCTTCGTGCAACCACTTCTCTAAAGCTGCATCACGCGCCTGAAGGGTGCGAAGCCCGTCGCGGATGACTTCGCTTTCTGTCGCATACTCGCCCGAACTGACCTTGGCTTTAACCATTTCCATCATGTCATGCGGCAACGTGATGCTAAGGGGCTGTGTGGTTCTCATAAGATATTCTCTTTCCTGAAAGGATTTTCTCACAGTGTATGATTAAATCATACACATATCTATAGGGCGAACCAAGATATTATTAAGCCCAGCTTATCGCTGTGCAAAAATCCACCGATAAGATTTTCTGATTTTCAGGGGAGCGGGACGGAAAACCAGGCGTTGAGCCTGCTACGCTAGGAAAGTGTAATATCCCAGCATAGTCTTAAAGGTGTGAAAATCAACGGATTCGGCCAAGCCGAAATACTGAAACCTGAAGAAATATCCTTGCTGTTTGGTGAGGGTTTTGTCAACCCGCGCGATCGCGCTCTGTTCGGTGTCTGCCTCTATGCCGGAGCCAGAATCAACGAAGTCTGTACCCTGCTCAAGGGCGATGTGATCACGCCTAGAGGCGTGAGGCCGAAGTTGATTATTCGCAGTTATAACACCAAAGGCGGACGCGACACGCGGGAGATTCAAATTCACCCCATCCTGAAAGACTACCTTGAAGCCTACGCCCCACTTATCAAAGTCAGGGGCAAGAATCCGCATCTCTTCCCTGGCAGGCACGGACTGAACCACATCCACCAAGCCAGTGCCGACCGGCTGATGAGAGAAGCCCTGCAAAGGGTAGGGTTAGAGGAACGGGGCATGAGTACCCATTCTTTCCGCCGAACCTGCTTAACGGCTATGAGTGATGCAGGGATACCCCTACGGCACATTCAATCCATCAGCGGACACCGGAGCCTAGCCGCCCTGGAACGCTATTTAGGTGTGACTGACCAGCACAAGGAAAACGCCATTGCCGCCCTGGATTTTGGGCAGACTGTCAGCCCCTTTTAAGCTGACGATGTTTCGTGTCCCTTGCCTTTATTAGGCGTTAGTTGGATGCGGGAGCAGATATCGTTACGATAGCGAAATTTGCAGGTCATGCATCGCCAAGTACTACAAGTAAATACGATAGGCGTGAGGAAGCGGCGAAAAAACGGGCGATTGATTTGCTTAATGTGCCTTACAAGAGACGTTAGATACCTGTAGCGACCTGCAATTATAAATCCCCCAACCTGCAATCAAGCTATTTTCAAACCAGGATTATTTGCAACTATAATTTCATTTGAACCAGGATTAATTGCAACTGAACCAGGATTAAATGCAACCAGCCTGCAATCATCCGTTTCGACCAGGATTAATTGCAAATAAGCTCAACACCTTACTATGACTGAGTTTTCAGTATTGGCAGGAGTTGGTCAAAAAACTCATTTCAGAATTTGATAAATTAACAATGAAATATTTACCGAGTTTTTTTACTTGAAAAACAACGGTTTAACGTTCCGAAAGCCTTACCAATGCGGCAGTTAAGAAAACGTTCGTTTTTTTAACTTTTATAGTTGCATTTAATCCTGGCTCAAAGCGATGATTGCAGGTTGGTTGCAAATAATCCTGGCTCAGTTGCATTTAATCCTGGCTGAAGCACAATTATAGTTGCATTTAATCCTGGTTTGTAAATGTCTTGATTGCAGGTTTGAGCGATTAGTATTGCAGGTCGCTACAGATACCACGGCTGTGTTACAAAAACTAGTGTCACTAATATTAAGCAATATTTCGCCAACGGTATCAGCAATCGTACAGAAAGTTATGCTAAGGCTGTAACCCTTACTGGATAAGCATTCTGAAAATCGATATTTTTCGCAATTCTTGATGTACCAATTAACCTATAGATTATTTGGTACAGCTTTTTTGTACGGCACAGTAAGGATTTGAGGCTTTGAAATTTCAGACAGATCAATTGGTACAGGTTTATAAGAGGGGATGCCTGCGGCGGCAAGCTACGCAATATTCAAAACGGCTAATCAATTCCTTAGCGTAAGTTTCTATTCGACTGCTCATTTCACCCCTATTACTACAAGTAAATATGATCGGCGTGGGGAAGCGGCCAATAAACGGGCGATTGATTTGCTGAATGTGCCTTATGGTAGGCGGAATAAGCGTTAATTTTCTCAGATACAAGAACGCTTGTTTCGCAGTTGTCATGCGCGGTCGTAATTACTTCAAACGCTCTTGCATAATTTCCCAATCAACCTCTGATAGCTGTAAGTAGGTATCACCGTGCCAAAACGGGAAAATTGTACGCTAAGGGTAAAAGCCATGCCCAGCAAGCATCTTAGCCCCTCTCTTTTCTACAGCACCCGTGAGCGCCTGTTTACGGGGTGAAATGAGCAACCGTACAGAAAGTTACGCTAAGGCTGAAACGATTACTAGATAAGCTTTTCAGATTTACTTCTCCAACGCCGATTCAGAGCCGGACTGCCTGTGACGTTTGACAATATCATTGACAGTTGTCTTGCTGAGGTTGAGTTTTTCTGCAATTTTGCGGTAAGAGTACCCCTGTTGCACCATCTGCAAAACTTTGGGGCCCAACTTATCTGCTTTGAGCCTTTGTCCTGGCTGTCTGCCAAACTTTTGACCTCTTGCTTTAGCCGCAGCCACCCCCGAACGCACCCTTTCTCGTACCAAATCCCGTTCAAATTCAGCCAAAGATGCCATTAGATGGGCAATTAGCCTGCCTTGGGGTGTATTCAAATCAAATTGCAATCCGGTTTGAGCAATTAAGGAAACATGCCAACTATGGAGTAACTGCAACGTCTCAATCAGGTCAATAGTGCTACGTCCCCATCGGGTCATCTCCGTCACCAAAATTGCATCAATACTATGACTTTGAGCTAACGCCATAACCTTTTGTCGCTCAGAGCGGTTGTGTTTAATTCCAGAGGCTGTTTCCTTCCAAACACCAACTACCTCAAAACCACAAACAGCAGCATACTCTAATAAGTCCCGTTCTTGCCGCTCACAAGACTGGTCAGTTGTTGAAACCCGACAATAAATGGCAATTCTTTGTACCAATTAAACCCTCTGGATTTTATAGGTCTCAAACCCGTACTGCACCGTTGCAATTTATTGTACCAAATAACCTACACTTTAATTAATACGAAGTAGGACTTATGAATGGGATTCCTTACTCTTGAACAGCGACAACGCTACGGACGCTATGAGTCGGAACCAACGCCAATGCAATTGGCTCGCTACTTCCATCTTGATGATACGGATTTTGATAGTGTTCTAATTCGACGTGGAAATCAAAACCGCCTGGGTTTTGCCTTGCAGCTAGTTAGCGTCAGGTTTCTGGGAACTTTTTTGGAAAATCCCATTGATGTTCCGCTTGGTGTAATAATCCACGTAGCCACTCAGTTAGGAATCTCAGATATCGAGTGTTTGCCACGCTACCTTGAGCGTTCCGTAACCCATTGGGAGCATCAGGGTGAGATTCAACAACTTTATGGCTATCGAGATTTTAGCGGGCAACCAGGACACTGGCAATTGGTTCGTTGGCTGTATGGACGTGCCTGGGTTGGTTCCGAGAGTCCAAGTGTTTTATTTGACTTGGTGACAGCAAGGTTAGTTGAACATAAAATCCTTTTACCTGGAGTTACAGTTCTGGAGCGTCTGGTTGCCAGTGTCCGAGAGCGGACGGCGAAGAGGCTGTGGCAAATTTTAGCCAAAATTCCTTCAAAGGAACAACGCTCAAAGCTTGAAGCCTTACTAGTAACCGATGAGAAAACTTGGTACACACCACTCGACCAATTACGGCGATCGCCAACTCGTCACAGCGCTCCCGCTTTGGTCAATGCTTTGAACCGTCTAGTTAAAGTGCGTTCCCTTGGGATCAACGCCTTGAATTTCTCTAATATCCCAGCCAGCAGATTAAAAGCTCTTGCCCGCCATGCAGCAACAATTCGAGTTCAGGCAATTGCCCGTATGCCGTTTGAGCGGAGAATTGCGACTCTACTTGCCTTTATTCATACCTTGGAAGCTCTTGCTGCTGATGATACCCTCGATGTGCTGGAATTGTTGATCAAGGATTTACTCGCCAAGTCAGTGCGGGATGGAAAAAAAGAACGGTTACGCACGATCAAAGACCTGGATGCGTCAGCTTTGCGATTGGGTACAGCCTGTGCAGTTATACTTGACCCCAATTGTGAAGATAAAAGCGTGCGTGAAGTTATTTTTCAACTTATTCCTCAAGAGAAGCTACAAGCTTCTGTGTCAAAGGTGGAAGAACTAGCTAGACCACCAGAAGATGACTATTACCCAGAACTGTTGAAGCGTTGGACAATTGTTCGCAGATTTCTCCCCTCACTGCTGCGGACAATTGATTTTCAAGCAACCAAAGCTGGTCAATCAATTCTTAAGGCTGTGGAATTTCTCAAAAGTATTGAGAAGAAAGCAAATCCCTTGATGGATACTGCTCCACTCAATGGCATTACTAAAGGCTGGCTGCAATTAATTGTACAACCCAATGCAGATATCGACCGTCGCGCTTACACTTTCTGTACTTTAGAGCGATTATGTGAGGGATTGCGCCGTCGAGAACTGTTTATCACCCCTAGTATCCGTTGGAGCAACCCCCATGCCAAGTTACTGCAAGGTTCATATTGGGAATCAGCCAGACCACAAGTCTGTCGCGCACTAAACCTACAACCAACACCCGCAGCGGAACTGTCCAAGTTGAAACAGCAACTCGATGAAGCATTTCATCGTACTGCTAATAATCTGCCCAGTAATGCAGCAGTAAGGGTCGAACCTAACAAAAAAGGGCGTGATACTTTAACAGTAACCAACCTGGATAAGTTAGAAGAACCTGCCAGCTTGAAGGCTCTCAAAATACTGGTAGCAGAACTACTCCCCCGTGTGGATTTGCCAGAAGCCCTACTGGAAATCCATGCCAAAACAGGGTTTATGGATGAATTTAACCACGGTAGTCAGGATAGCTCACGAGTAACTGATTTACACATTAGTGTCTGTGCAGTGCTGATAGCTCAAAGTTGCAACATCGGGTTGAAGCCAGTTACCCGTGCAGATATCCCAGCCCTAACTCGTAATCGACTGGCTTGGATACAACAAAACTACCTTCGTTCTGAAACCTTGAAGAGTGCTAATGCGCGGTTGGTTGATGCTCAAACTCATATTCCATTGGCGCAGACTTGGGGTGGGGGAGAAGTCGCATCAGCAGATGGATTGCGTTTTGTGGTGCCTGTACAAACACTAAATTCAGGCCCAAATAGCAAATATTTTGGTCGGGGTCGAGGTATTACTTACTACAACTTTACTTCAGACCAGTTTACAGGTTTTCACGGTTTGGTGGTTCCTGGAACGCTGCGTGACTCCCTGGTTGTGCTGGTCGGGCTTTTGGAGCAACAGACCTCTCTTCGTCCCAAGGAGATCATGACTGATACAAGCGGTTACAGTGATGTGATATTCGGTCTTTTCTGGCTACTAGGCTATCAGTTCAGCCCCCGACTGGCTGATGTAGGGGAGGCTCGCTTTTGGCGTTTGGACTCTGAAGCCGATTATGGCGTTCTCAATGGAATAGCACGGCAACGGGTCAATACCTCTTTTATTGAGAATTATTGGGATGACATGCTGCGAGTTGCAGGTTCTTTAAAGTTGGGAACGGTGAGCGCAACAGATATTATGCGAACTTTATACCGAGGTGAAAAACCTTCTGTTCTGGGTCGGGCGATTGGGGAGTTGGGGCGTATAGCCAAAACTTTGTACCTATTAAACTATGTCGATGATGAGGCTTATCGTCGTCGAATTTTGACTCAACTAAATCGCGGTGAAGGACGGCACGGACTCGCTAGAGTTATATTTCATGGTCAAAAGGGAGAGTTGCGCCAACGTTACCGAGAGGGACAAGAAGACCAACTTTCGGCTTTGGGGTTGGTCGTCAATGCTTTGGTACTATGGAATACATATTATATGGATGCTGCACTTAGCTCTATCGGCTCCCAACAAAGCATGAATCTTGAGGATCTAGCGCGGCTATCGCCTTTGGGACATTCTCACATCAATATGTTGGGACGTTATCATTTCTCTTTGCCTCTTGCAGTTATGCAGGGGGAAATGCGTTCGCTGCGCGATCCAAAAGACCCTAACGAACAGGATGATTAGAATGCTTGTGTGGTATGCGTTTCAGCCTTAGCGTAACTTTCTGTACGGTTGCTCATTTCACCCCTTTACCCTCAATTGATTGGTGCAGAGTAGTAACAATACTCTGCACCATCTGGAAAGACTAATTCGAGTCAAAAGTGATAAATACAGGTATGCCATTTGCTCAAAACAACTGATTTTCATAGCGTTGAGGTTAGCATCAATTCCAAGCGCGTACAATGCAACACGTTTTGGCACGGTGATGCCAAGTATGAAGCAAGTTTTACTTTAAAAGATGTAATCAGAAAGAAACGGACAACAAATCTACTTCCATGTTTTGAATATTAGTTTAAGGGAAATCTTTATGTCATCTAGCAGCATAGTCATAATCAATCCTCAAAAATGTAGACCTTTCCTGCTTAAGGTTATGGTTTATAGCCCCGAAGCAGGTTACAAGTTTATTATCGAAATCCAGAAGGCTTGCACAGCTAACAACGAAGAGGTTTGGAAACTTCTTTTTGATCTATATAAGAAGATTGACAACAATTTTGTAGAGATTATCAGTGTTGAGTACGTAGCTGGTGATCCCAATGAAATTGAAAAAGTTGCGGCTATTACAGATGAAGGTATGAAGCGCTCTCAGGTGCGAGAATTTCGCGAGAACGTCTATCCCGTTGTTAAGACCATTGCAGTCAAAGGGGAAACGCCGACTACAGAAGATCAGAAGAACGCTAACCTTGTCATAAAAAATGCGGTGCTAGCCTGACGATTACATTATTCCAGAGAGATGGGTATAGTATCCCTCGAAAAAATGACATTATTATTGTCTAAGTTTATTGAAAAAAGCATTCCCTGTCTGTTCTGCTTGATAGGCTGCTTGATTCTTCCGAATAATGCCAATGCTCAAACGTATGCAAGCTGTAAAAACAAAAATGCAATTACTGAAGAGATGGATTTTATAGTCCGCTCTGTACGTATCGAAGGAAAATGGATACCAAACGATTTACTAGAAATCATTAAGAATACTGTAAATATTGGAGAACAATATTCTCCCGCCAATGTTAGTGATGCTCAGACAAAAGTCAGTGAGTGGTTTGAAGAAAAAGAGAATAATTTTAATTTGTCTAATGGAGCATACTCCATTCTGTACGTCGATTCCGAGACTTGTGATGTTTCCGATGAAACTAACCCCAAACAGGTAGAAATCGTCATTCACCCTTACTCTGTGCGTGTAGATTTGTTGAGTGTGGGAAATAATGTATTGCCTATTCCCCGTGTGAATACTCCTTCGTTTTCTACAGGTGTTCCATCTGAGCTACTAGCAACATTGCCGGTGATTGGTATCTTGGCAGATCGAAATTACAGTGAATCGCTTTATTTACAAACCACGACCGATCTACTCAACCTTCCTCCAAGAACCACTACAGACAATGGCGATCAGACAACCAATTTAAACCTGAATTTGAGCGCTCGTCGCTCACTCAGTCAACCATTTTACAACCTCAATACAGGACTGGAATATACTCATTTCAACTATAGTGGACAACCTGGAGAGAATATTTCAATCAGTTACGGCAATAGATTTGAGCCACTAGGTGAAGGACAAAACTGGCGCGAACAAGTCCAGATCGAAGGAGGAATACAGGGACGACTCGACCAATCGTTTTTTGACGCTTATGCACTCGGTAGTAGTGTGAGGTTGCTGCAAAACATTTATAATTTGCGTAACAGTGATCCAGTCCAAAATTCCGATATCGGATTAAAACTCTATGCATTAGGTGACAGTCGAATAGGTAATGGATTCGGACGTATGGGAGTATGGTTCGATAGCGGTTTTCCTAGCAACTCAAGTTCCTATCAAAGACTCGCGGTGCGTGCGGGTTACGCTACAGAACTAGGGCATGGACACAACACTATAGGGCTGGAAATCATAGCTGGTAGTGGCTATGCTTGGGGTAATTCTCCTGAATACAGCAGATTTTTTGGTGGCAATTCAGTCTCTAACTATCTCTACGAACAGTTAGGCGATGCCCAAGTGAAAGACTTTCCATCGGGTCCTATTCTCCGTAGTTTCGGCGAACAGCAAGCAGGACTGCGTGGTTCAAACGGTTTAGTAAGTGGAGGAAATTTCTACTGGCATATTAATCTTAATCTGACATTTCCAATCGCCCAGTGGTCCAAACCTCTTATACCAGACATTGAAATTGATAATGGCAGAACACTTCGTTCGATTCTTAAAGGGCAAGTTAATACTGCGAGAAATTCCATTGCAGTTTATCTAGAAGAGCAAGGCTATTCAAGTGAAGAAGCTGATAATCGAGCAGATAGGATTGTAAAAAGAGATATTGCTCCTACGGTAAACTATATTGCTGATCATGCGAATATTTACTCTATCAAACCGATGTTGCTTTTTGATGCCGCGCAAATCAGCGGAAACAATGGACTGGGTAGTACAACTTGGGCAGCGGTTGGAGCGGGAATACAAGTGAATATTATTAACGGTAGTTTGGAAACAGGTTATATGCAAACTATTGCCCCTGCTTCCGACTCGTCGGTTGGGAACTTTTTTCTACGTCTTGTCTTACATAATTTCCCCTGATATCTAACCAGTACTTAGGAGTTTAAGACTCAAGCCCAATCCGAAGATATGCTTTCTAGCAAATAGCCAAACATAAATAAAAATGTGGAGGTTTAGTGATGAATGATTTTAGAGTCATTTCAACAGATTAAATTTACGTTCATCTAGTGTAGTTGCTCCTGATAATATTATCACTTACTTGAGAAGTATGCAGAGCGAATAGCGAATAAAGAAACAGCCAAACAAGCCCTCATAACTATTGTAATATTTGAGTTTTGATACATAAACTGGAGGAATTTTCAAATGAATATTTCGCAGAATTGTCTCGATCTAATTAAAAAATGGGAAGGATTCAGTGCCAAAGCTTATTTAGATCCTGTAAATATTCCTACCATTGGTTATGGAACAATTCGTTATCCAAATGGGCAAAAAGTCCAAATGGGAGATGTCATTTCAGAACCAGAAGCTGAAGATTTGATGAAGTTAGAGTGTGATGAATTTGCTGAAATAGTTAATCGAAATGTTCAAGTTACGCTCAATCAAAATCAATTTGATGCTTTGGTTTCTTTTTGTTACAACGTAGGAGCAGCAGGATTTAAAGGGAGTACCTTACTCAAAAAACTTAACGCAGGAAATTATTCTGAAGCAGGAGAGCAATTTTTAGTCTGGAATAAAGCGACTAAAGATGGTGTCAAGAAAGTCATCGACGGATTGACTAATCGGCGCAAAGATGAAAAGGCTTTATTTGAAGAAACTGTTGGTAACGGGACTCCACTGGAGAAAGCAGAACCGTCACCGCAAAATGAAGTTACTTGGTTGGAAGGCTATCGAGAAAGTATCAGCGACGATAATACTATTATCGTTGCTCGTAAGGGCAAAGATGTCGTAGAAATTCTAACTCTAGAAAGTCCCAAAAAAGAAGATTTGATTACTGTCCTGCGTCAATATCCCAACGCCCAAAATTTCCTCCTTGCCACCAGTAAAGCGGTTCCTTCTGGTGAGCGAATTCTCATCGAAAAGAGGCAACCAGCCTCGATCACAAAAGTTGAAAATCCTCCTAGTTTGCAAAATCCCCTCTTAATTATGGGGATGGGAGCGGAAGACGGAACTCTAGCCTCCGTCAAAGAGGATATCGAGAAGCTACAAACGCGTCTAAGGGACTTGGGATATTATCAAGGAGAAATTGACGGAAACTTCGGTTTTAATACCGATCAAGCCGTTAAAGTTTTTCAGGCAAGATATTTTGGACAAAACGAAGCTGACGGCAAAGTCGGTTCATTAACTTGGGAGAAACTCTGGGGGCAAGATGCGCCACCTATCCCTACACCCCCTGCTTCTCCCACAAATCCTGGAAAAAATTACCTCAAATTGACCAAAACCAGACAAAAAGATGAGTACGGGTGTCTCGTCCTCAAAATGGAATACTACAAAGATGGACAGCTTAAAGATTCCTTGAATGTGTGTTCTGGTACCCCTGGCCAGCAGGTTTTTAAAACTGGACCTAACAGCGTTCCTAAATCCTTACAACCTCTGCCGGAAGGAAAATGGCGGATCGAGGACATTAAATGGGCAAAGGAAAAGGATAAGTACTTCGGAGAATTCTCTACTCCTGGGGTTGGGCCTGTCTCTACTCCCCTAACCTACGTGGGACCGAGTTCGACCCGACGAAGTGCGATCGAAATTCACATCGACTCAAATCGGCGAGCAGGCTTTCCTGGAACAGCAGGTTGCGTCGGATTATATACTATTGCCGATTATCAACGATTTGTCAGTTGGTTGCGCGAGACCGATCCGAGAGACTTCTATGTTGATTGGGGTTTAGGAACAAGCCCGAAACCATAAACGTTCTTATCCGTTACCCCCCTCAGTTTAAGCAGGGCTGATTCATTCCACAAGGGCAAGGAGTTTGTCAATATCATGAGATAGAAATCTGTGAGCAATTGTTATAGAAGCATAACTATTGCGGCGAATGATGTTGAGTGCGATTGCTCTGGTAATGGAAAGATTTGCCGGAGCATTACCCATACGGATTGTGGAACTATCTTCTTTGAAAACAACATCTTTCACCCAGTGGAGGCGATTTTCGATACCCCAATGACCGCGAATACCGATAGCAAATTCTTTAGCTGTACCGAGCAGACTGCTAATATAACAGACAATTTCGTGATATTTTTTGCCTTTTCTTGTTCCAACTCTTTCCACTCTAATTAAAGAGTTTATCCCTATCCATTTTGGATCAATTCCCTTGATCTCATGGAATACTTCTACAGTACGTGTTGTCAATCTATCTCTAATTTTCTCTGTCTCAACTATACGACTTGTTGGTTTTCTCAGAGCAGCAATGCGTTGAATATGGCTATGTAGTTTTGGCTGATTATTTTTAACTGCAATGACGTAATCGTTACAACTTTTTATAATCATCTCACAAGTTTTTTTTGGCAATGTAAGGAATCAAAGCTGAAAACCACACCTTGTAGATCCATTGCTGTAATTAAATCTTGTACAACCTGGATTTCGCTTTTATCATGGTTTTCAAATTTTTTCATCCCGACGACCAGCCCTCTTTTACAAGCAAATACTGATACTATGCTGACAAAATTTTGCTGAGATGAATTGTAGTCTTTCACCGTCCCCTTAATACTTTTCCCATCCATAGCACACCATTCTAATTCTTCTATTTCAACATAACTTTTAGCCCAATCATTGAATTTTTCCGCCAGCTTATCAAACTCTACTCCCATCACTACACGTCGGATAGTTGAATAAGATGGAACTCCATGTTTTTGGATACCAAATTTCTTTATTAATACCCGACTATGCCTATTCACAAAATCTCCCCACCCACGATATCCCACATATCCATTCATAGTGCCCATTATTACAAACAATAAAACCAACCAAAGTGGATGTCTTCGACCATCTTTTGTCCTAAAGTCTTCCACTTGCTTTAACTGTTCGATTAGATTCGCACCCATAATTTTTATCCCCTAAACACTTGCTATTTTACAGGTTTTAGGGGATGAATCAGCCCTGCCTCAGTTTAAGGGGGGTAATTAATTATTTAGATATATTTTTTTATTTTTAAAAAATATAATTAGATAACAATTAAGCATAATGTCTGATATTATCTTTTCTTTTGTCTTTGCCTTAGTTATTGCTAGTAATCCTGCTACGCCATCTGACACGTGCCAGAAATTTTTTGTTACTACCAAAGATGGATATGTCAACATTCGTTCCTCTTCTCAAGTTAAAACAGGTAATATTTTGGCAACTTTACCGAGTGGTAGCTCAGTTCAAATCAGCCAGCACCGTCAAAGATGGTTAAAAATTAATTTTCCTCTTTCGGGTTGGTTGATAAGAAACCAAATTTCTCGCATTTCCTGCGATGCAGGTCGCGATCTGTTAATGAATTTAGGACTGCCTACAATGACTAAATTGGGGAAAAAATCACAACTGGGAGACGAGAAAGCGGCAGAGATTTTAGTGAAAATGTCTCCCTATTTAGATGGAGTTTCAGAAGAAGTATATGCTGGAGTAATTGCGGAATGGGCTAATCAAAATCCGAATTTTCTAGTTTCTATTCTCAATCGAGAAAATCTATCCATCCGTCAATCGGTTTTATCGTCTCTTGATTTTGGATTAGGAGTTATTAATTCACCTGAACGTCAAAATTTTGAAACTTTCCTTCAACATCTTTCCCCCCAAAATCCTACACTCCGAGATTGGCACCAAAGAATTCCTGTTTATCCTACGGATACACTGCCCAACAAAAGGTAAAAGTGAGACAATAAGACATTGAGCCGACAAGAAGCTAGACCAGATTATGAGGCAATTTGAGTCTTAATTGATGATTAAAAGCTATCTCGGATCGATGCTACTAGAGGAAACAGACTGATTTGTACCTTGTCGATCAATAGATGTTTCAGGAGGTTTACCTGCATTACGAACGTTGATAATCTTGCCGAGCAATTCAAACCAGAAGGGCGCACCCATCATGATTGCAAAGCCACTGACAATCCAACCCAAAAACCTCCTAAGTGGTGGATAGAACCATCCTTTACTCTCTTCTATCTGCTGCTTCAGATTAGCCTTGTCCCGACCGAGGGGCAATGAAAGAGACGGATTAACCTTTTGACGAACACATTCTAAATACGGAGTTTTCGCACTTGTATTATCTTGAGTTGGCAAACAATCTTTTGTCACCAATTCTGCATTTGTGGTAAGGGCATCCCGCAGTGTGGAGTCTGTCGTTAGCCGACTGATAATATGAAAGGTGTCTGCGTTCACAGCAATGGCAAGTAAGAAACCAATCAGGAAGGCAATTCCTTTGGCATTGCGTTTGTAAACTCCTGATGCTCGCTCCATTGAGCGATCAAACCAGACCTGAACTTCAGTTTTTAACTGATAGATTTCATCCTCCACAGATTGCACTTGAGTTTGAGCAGATCTAAGATTAATCTGAGCACGTTTTGCTAAAGCAGCCAAGCTTTCTCGAGTTGAGTCAGGCAGGCGGCTTCCTATTTCTTCAATCTCTGCCTTAATATCTTCGTAAGCTTTATAAATCTCATCATCGTTGTCAAGATTCTCAAATTCATCTTGAAAAGCCTTGTAAGTCTTACTCAGCCTTCTTATTTCCTGTCCTTTAACTTTTACTTCTCCAACTACCAGATCCAAAATATGAGCAGGACTGGGTTGTAGTCGGCGTATTAATTCATCAGTGTTGTTGTAGCTTGCATTGTTATACTTAGAATCACCTTGGTAAAAAATCCCATTTTTCAAAGACTTTAACTTAGCAATAAATTTTGTAACATCAGGATCTCCGTTTTGTTCACTTATAGTCTGATTTTGTGAACCTAAGGTATTGTTTTCTTGTTCCTCTGAATCCTGCTTCAGAGAAGATGAGGAAATACTAGGAGCAAATAGCTTGGATGTTTCAATAAAGGAATCAATCTCATCCCTGATCCGATTTATACTAGTTAAGAGAGTCGTTTTTTCATTATATAAATCTACACAAATAGCTTTAAGGTTACTTTTGAAAGTCTCAAATTCGCTTTCCAAAGCCTGATGAGTTTCATTCCTAATATTTAAATTTTTATTATTAAGGTAATCGTCAACTTTGACAATGATTTCAAATTTAATCATCCTTTGCAGATTAAATACTGTTATTTTCTGAGAGATATCAGAGAGATTAAGCCTCTCCAGTAATGTCGATGCAAAGGTTTCTGAAGGCATATACGAAGGTTCATTGCCATTCAGCGTAAGACTATTTTTTCTTCCGAATGTGACAAAAAATCGAGATGCCTGACGTAGCCATGCTTCGATACCTTCTTTAGATTCTTGACTAATATTTTTAATGAGAGGATTATTATATAAATCATTAACGATCTCCTTTACTCTTTTATCATTTGCTGTTCCCTCACCACCAATCAAAAGAATTTCAATTGATTTTTTTAGGTGGGCAGCACGCCACTGCAAAAGCGTGGTTAATATCTCCTGAATTTCTGAGGCAATTAAACTTAAGATTAGGTAAATGAAAATTAAGCCGATTACTAGATTTAAGAGAAATGGCAAGCTCATTATATTTTATAATATTAACTTTATCTTGAGTGTTTATTAGCATAAAGGTAATTTATGCAAAAATAAAGAATTTAATTAAATTATGTGACAAAAATTAATATATCTAATGCTTTTAACGAAGAAAATAAGTAATCTAAAGCTTGCTACTTTCATTGAAATAGCATCCACAATAAAGAGTACTATATTTTAAGTTTAATATAGTAGCTAATTATAGTATGTCAGGTTTTACAGTAATCAAAAAGGCGTTGTTCCACCCAACTAAGACCTTTCTCAGAATATCTGCCGCTGCCTGCAACAAATTGGTTGGCTCGACGAATTAATTTGTGGCAGACACCGCAATAATTGAGCTTGCTAGGTTTTTAGTTGCGCCATTACCTAGAGAGAGAAACCTTTAGTCTGTCTTCTTGATTGTCGCTCTGACTCTTTTATTAGTCGTTGCAATACGCGGTCTGCTTTTTGCCAAAGCTGAATATCTTCTCTTTCTACTGACCCGACATTAATCGATGAATACTCAAGCTCACCTGACTGGTTTCGGCTGACTGCCACTCGAAAGATTTCACCTCGTTCATCATGGGTAAATATCAATTCTTTACCCTGCTTCTCTAGAGTTGCACGTTTGAATCTCAGGCTATTTGAGCCAGTTTCTCTTAATTGCCAGTTGATTAATTCAACAGCAATAGGCACAGCCTTGGCTAATAATTCGTCTTCTTGGTACTGCTTTTGGTCAAGTGACTGTTCTGGTTCTGAATTTTTAGTTACCAGTTGATTGCTAGCGATAAGTACCAATTCTCTAGCTTCATCTTGTGTCCATTCGGCTGGACTGGCAAAGATAATTTCTTCAACCTCTTGGGCTGGTTTATTATCTAATAATGCCCTGATAGCGATTTCTTTATCTCGGTCAGTCACTAATAAGTGTTCCAAGTCGGCACTGTAATACTCATATAACCCGGCTGAAAGATTATCTTTTAGCTTTGGTTCATCTGTGGTTGTAGTTGGAGTTTGATTAAGAGCAACTGCATCCACTGGTTTTTGCGATCTATGCAGTTGCTCCAAATAAACAATAGCTGCTTCCAGGTCGTCGAATATGGTTCTTCCGGCTGATAGCTGCTGCTGATTTTGAGAAAGTTGTTGTGTTAATTCTAATACTGTTTCAGTTAATGCTGAAGAGACAGTCGATTGCTCAATATAATCAGAAATGGATGAAATGGCTCTCTTCTCTAGATATGATTGTAACTCAGTCGCAAGAACTGCATCCAAGTCTTTAAATGTAGTTTTAGCTATAACAAGCTGCTCTTTGTATTGAGAAAGTTGTTGCGTTAATTCTAATACTGCTTCAGTTAATGCTGAAGAGATAGTCGATTGCTCAATATAATCAGAAATGGATGAAATGGCTCTCTTCTCTAGATATGATTGTAACTCAGTCGCAAGAACTGCATCCAGGTCTTTAAATGTAGCTTTAGCTGTAACAAGTTCCTCTTTGTATTGAGAAAGTTGTTGCGTTAATTCTAATACTGTTTGGGTTAAGGCTGACTCGACAGTTGATTGCTCAATATAATCAGAAATTGATGAAATGGCTCTTTTCTCTACATGGGATTGTAACTCATTCGCAAGCGCTGTATCTAAGTCATTAAATGTAGTTTTAGCTATAACAAGCTGCTCTTTGTATTGAGAAAGTTGTTCCGTTAATTCTAATACTGCTTCAGTTAAGGCTGACTCGACAGTTGATTGCTCAATATAATCAAAGATTGATAAAATGGCTTTCTGATCTGCATGGGATTGCAACTCAGCCGTCAATGCTTCATCAAAGTCATTGAATGTAGTTTTATCTTGAACTAGTTGCTCTTTGTATTGAGACAGTTGCTCTGTTAATTCTAATACTGTTTCAGTTAAAGCTGACTCGATAGTTGATTGCTCAATATAATCAAAGATTGATAAAATAGCTCTCTTCTCTGCATGAGATTGTAACTCAGCCGTCAATGCTGTTTCAAAGTCATTGAATGTAGTTTTCGCTTCAAATAGCTGCTGATGATATTGAGAAACTTGCTGTGTTAATGCTAATACTGTTTCAGTTAAAGCTGACTCGATAGCTGATTGCTCAATATAATCAGAGATTGACAAAATTGCTTTCTTTTCTGCATGGGATTGCAACTCAGCCGTCAATGCTTCATCAAAGTCATTGAATGTAGTTTTAGCTCCAAGGAGTTGCTGCCGATATTGAGAAACTTGCTCTGTTAACCGTAATACTGCTTGGCTTAAAGCTGACTCGATAGTTGATTGCTCAATATAATCAAAGATTGATAAAATGGTTTTCTTCTCTGCATGGGATTGCAACTCAGCCGTCAACGCTGTTTCAAAGTCATTGAATGTAGTTTTAGCTCCAAGGAGTTGCTGCCGATATTGAGATAGTTGCTCTGTTAATCCTAATACTGTTTCAGTTAAAGCTGACTCGATAGCTGATTGCTCAATATAATCAGAGATTGACAAAATTGCTTTCTGATCTGCGTGGGATTGCAACTCAGTCGTCAACGCTGTTTCAAAGTCATTGAATGCAGTTTTAGCTCGAAAGAGTTGTTGCCGATAAATAGATAGTTGTTCTGTTAATTGTGGCAACGTTTCAGCCAAGGCATCATCAACTACTGACTGTTCAATAAAGTCAGAGATTGCATCCACTGCTCTTTGTGATGATAGTCGTTGCTCTTCATTAACAATCGCGGCTCCCAGGTCGTCAAATGCGGTTTTTCCTGCTTCAAGCTGCTGCTGATACGCAGACAGTTGTTCTGTTAATTGTGGTAACGTTTCAGCCAAGGCATCATCAACTACTGACTGTTCGATAAAGTCAGCGATTGTATTTATGAATCTTTGGCTCTCCACTGCTTGCTCTTTAGGATTCTTCAACAGATTCTCAATAAGCTCATCATCCCGTTGGGGCTGGTAGTCAATCCCCTTATGTTTTTGTAAACCTGGGAATGTATAGGCAGGCCCCAAAGATGTGCCGCTGAATTTCTGGTCATTCCACGAGTACGAAATGCCCTTACTTTTACCGTTACGTGTTAAGCCGTGGCGAACTTCTACACCTTGTAATTGCAACCGCTCAACCAGTTGGGGCATAGTTAGTTTGTCTATTGTGGCACGGTCGATTAATTCCTGGAGTTGTTGCTTAATGGGGCGCTCTTGTGGTGTAAGGCGCTCACCGTTGATATATTCAGAGTGTTCTCTTTCTAACCGTTTTTGTTGTCCAATACTGGGATTACGTGATAATTTCTCATGACTGCTCTGGGTTTGTTGTAAACCATAATCTTGTTCTAGCTGCCGAATAATGGTTTCACTGCGCTTGTAATCCCAGCTATCATGTACAATCTTCCCGTTATCTAACCGAATGCGGCTAGCGCAAATATGGATGTGGTCGTGTTCGGTATTGCTGTGTCTGTAGACTACGTACTGGTTACTGTCAAATCCCATCTCTTCGAGATAGCGGTTAGCAAGTTCGTTCCAGGTTAGTTCGTCTAGTCGCTCGTTGTCTGGTAGTGATAATGATGCGTGGTACACTACTCGGTCAGCTTCTGGGTTTAGTTGTCGGGAAATTTTGAATTCTCTGGCCAGTGCGCGGGCGTTATTGCCGCCCATATTGCCACCAATGAGTTTGGCATCTTTCTGAGACTCCAAATAATTCAGCAGTCCTCGGAATCCTCGCCCTTTAGTCTGGTTGCCAATCATCTGTTTCCTCGTCCGATTCTTCGATGAAGGTATTGGCTATTTCCCGTTGGCAGTGTCGTAACAGTTCTAAGAGTTCTTGTAGAAGTTCTGGTGATGCTGGCGGTGGCAACTGCATTTTAATGGCGGTGTTGGTGGCTTTGGCCAGTTGGTTGATATTGTTGCCGATGCGTAAAAGTTCTAAGTATGTGTCTACTGTCACTCTGCCCAGTCGCGGCGGTGGTGGTGGGATTTGTCGCAGTAATATACAACGTCTTGTTAATTCTGCCAAACTCATGCTCGTATCTTCCGCTTTGGAGCGAATCATCTCGTATTCAATTGGGCTAAATCGCACTTGCAACATTTTGGTGCGGACGAGTGACTGAGAAGAAGCTTTGGGCATAAGTAAAACTTGAGTTGATGCAGTTTTAGAGGGGGTTTCCAAAGTGGGGATACTTCCCCCTTTGGCAAGCCTGCCGAGCCGAGCGTAGCGACGGCAGCACGCAGTGCTAGGCATGGCTTGCTCTTAACCAGTCTTTTGGGGAGGCAGAAGAACTAGGGGAACAACCCACTAAGGGGAAAAGTGCGTAATCCACGGCTAACACCACGATGATATTACTAACGAGTTGACGTAAATTACAGTGTGGCTAATTATTACTGAGAAGTGTGTGATTTATTTTTGATTAACTGTTCGTGAGTTATCTTACACGCTTTGAGTAATCACTGTTCAATCAGTTACGTTAATATCTATTGCTGTTTCTTAACTATTTGTTGCATTGATAATTACCTGTCTTTAGATAGATGCTCTCTGTTAAAGTAAAGTTTTAAACATAAACATTAGTTTGATTTTTAATCTTGTGGCTAAAGACAATATTCCTAAGTCGAAGATTCCAGAAGCTCTTGATGCTCTACGCGCTTTGGGTGCTAAGGAATTAGATGATATCCCAGCACGAGCGGCTATTAAAAAGATGCGCCGTCAAATTGAACGGGTACTTCGCCTTGGCTATAGCTACGAGGAAGTGTCCAAAACTTTAGCCCCTTTGGATATCAATATCAGTCCTGAACGTATCCGTTATTTACTTAACGATATTCGTCGGTCTACACGCAAAAAGTCAGTCACTCCTCCTAGTGAAGAGAATACCAGTACACAAGTTATTGATGAGCCGGCTTTAGACGAGAATTCGGCGACGGAGCAAAGCAGTAGTCAGTCTGTTGAAAAATCTGAATCGAAATCACAACCAGAATCGAAACCAGCTTCATCCAAATCAACAACTTCTAAAACTCCTAAAACGGCTAAAAAGACCTCTGATGATAAAGCTCCAGAGAATCAAAATTCCTCTCGCCTTGCTTTTGTGCCTGAAATAATAAACGACGAGGATTTGTAGATGGTAGTCAAACCTAAACAATCGGCTGACCAAGTTCAGGACGAAAAGGCGAATGAACAGCCAAAAACTCTTGGGCGATTGGTGTTGGTAACTGGTGATAAGGGCGGTACTGGTAAAAGTGTAGTGGCTAGAATCCTACTCGACATTTACCGCCACAGAAATATTAACTGCATCGCTTACGAGTGTGACCAGTCAAATCCTCAGCTTTATCGTCATTACAACAAGGTTCAACCAGGGGTGCAAACGCTCAAACTAAATCAGCGCGGGGGTGCTGATGCTTTGCAGGATGATTTGAAACGTTTATCGCCTCAAGTTTCTCTGGTGGATCTGCCGGCTGGTGCTGCTGAATATTTTGAGTCAGTAGCTAAGGATATTTTTTTATTTCAAAATGCCCAGCGTTTGGGTTATCGCATCACTATGGTATCTGTGCTGGGTCGAGTCAAAGATAGTTTGTTGCAGTTAAAACGTCTGGTGGATTTCTGCGGCGACAAAGTTGATTATGTGGTGGTGAAAAATCTTTACTGGGGTGATGAGCATAAGTTCACTCGCTACAACAATTCTAAGATGAAGCAGGCTGTGGAAGCGTTGGGGGCGATTGAACTGTTATTGCCTGAGTTATATGACGATATTTTTGACCTCGTTGACTCCAAGGATCTTACCTTCCGAGAAGCGCTAGAGCATGAGGATTTTAGTTTGAGTAATCAATCGAGAGTTTTTGGCTGGATTGATGCGGTTGAAACTGAGTTTTCTAAGGCGGCTGTACAGTTGGGGTTAGAGTAATGGCTGTAAGTAATGGTAATGGCAATGGTGCGGTATCTCATTTAGATAGGTTGCTGTCAGAAAAGCCGCCTGAGTTTCAAGCGAAAGTCTTGCGGTTTGCTTTAGATTCTGGGATGAAACAAGATGACCCAGCATTTCGACTGGTGCAGTACATTGGTTATTTGGCGCAACTGACAGAAACCGCACCAAATGATTGGAAGTTATTATTTGAAAATTTGCAAGTAGAGCTAAACGAATGGAGTCAACTGACGGCGGAGCAATTGAAGATTCAAGCCGACCACACGGAGAACATCAAAAATCTAGCGACGAGTTGCAATCAGCTAGGAACAGCCTTGAGCGCATTAAATCTAACATCTCAGCAACAACTCAAGCAATTGACGAGCTTAACCAAACTCTCCGAGAATTTGAACAATATCTCCCCCAGGCAACCAGAGACATTGAGCCAACCGTTACAAGAGCAATTGAACGAGATTCAGACGGGAATATCTCTATTTGTTGCGGCTCGCAAACATAAACGCTCCGGCTTGCAAACAAGAAAATTCTTGGCTCACATTAGTTGCAAATCAGATTGGACTTCGGCTCACATTAATTGCAAACAGACTCATTATTATTTGCAATGGGCTTGCAATCATCCGACTTGGCTCACATTAATTGCAAATAAGCCGAATGCCTGCTCAGCAACTGTTGGATAGAGCAATATAAAATCCTTTGGGCGTTGCTATCTCTCCTTTATCCCTTGAGTAATGCAAGCTTGTCTTTCACTTGCTGTCGGCTACTTTGAGTGTACCGAACCGTGGTTTGAATAGCTGGAGTTCCCTTTTTGGTGATATGACCAAGATAATAAGCAACCTCCTCCAAAGTCCATCCTGCTTCACGCGCTCGGTGAGCGAAATCATGACGCAGATCATGAAAAGTTACATCATGGATGAGTTCCCACTCAGAAACAGTTGCTTGTGCTTTAATGTTTTTCCACCAGCGATGAATGCCGGCTTCGGTCAGCCTCTCATTGCGCTGAGAGGTAAAAGTGTAATCACTCTCAGTATCTCGCCCGCCGTGATGAATATATTCATACATTGGTTTTCGGACAGCGTTAATTAGATCAATATCTCGCGCCTTACCACCCTTGTAACCAACGTGCAACCAGCCAACTTTGGGGCCAATATGGGTATGCTCTATCCGTAGCCAGGAAACATCACTCACGCGACAACCAGCCCAGTACCCCAATGCAAACACAGCCATGCTACGTGGATGACCATCTTTTTCGATCAGGTTGCGTAAAATATAACGTTGGTCAGGAGTCAATTGTCTGGGGGCTAAAAGTGGCTGGGCTGGAATGTTTAATCCTCTGGTGGGGTTGCGACGTAAAATTCCCTTCTCCTCAATGAGCCAACGGGCAAAACCACTGACAGCAGATTTAACCCGTGCTTGGTGAGCAATGCTGTAACCTGACGTATCTAGATAGGCGAGATAAATTTCCATCGCCGTTTTGGTCAACTGTTCGGGTTGAAAATCTCCTCCACTCCCAGGATGTTCTACAATCCAAAGAAGAAGCTGCCTAATGATACGCATATAGGCATCAATAGTGCTATGCGTTTTACCTTTTAGGAACGCCTCATACTCTATGAGTAGTGCTTCGGCTTCAGATAAGTAAAGTGTATCCACAGCACCAAACTTCCTTCAAAAATTTCTGTGGTGAGTTTTCAAGCCTCATTTGAAGCTAATCTATCTCAAATTGTTATACTTTTTCACCTAACTGGCAACAGAATGTAATTTCTGTGGTCAGTTTTCTGCTACAAACTTAAAGATAAGGACAGTACATGAGGCGAACATACAGGCGAGCATGATCCGCAAGAAAATTCCAGCAGAAGCTTTAACCAACTTGCGTCATCGACTTGATATGTTACCAAGCCGTTGCCAAGAACGTCGGCAACTCATGGAAGAAACAGCTTCATTGTATGGAGTGTCTATTGATACTCTATATCGTGCTTTGCGTAACTCATCACGCCCCAAATCGATCAACCGTTCAGATAGCGGGACACCTCGAAAGCTATCACAGGCGGAAATGGAACTTTACTGTGAAGTCATTGCAGCAACGAAAATCCGCACTTGCAACAAGAAAGGGCGGCACGTCTCCACTGCACGGGCGATTGAACTTTTAGAAGATTTCGGGATGAACACCCCACAAGGTTTTATCAAACCACCCAAGGGGTTGTTAACTAAAGCCACTGTCAACCGTTATTTGAAAACATGGGGCTACGACCATCTCACAATGACTCGTCAACCGCCTGCGGTACGTTTTCAAGCAACTCACAGTAATGAATGTTGGCATTTCGACCTTAGCCCGTCCGATTTAAAACACGTAAAGCAGCCCTTATGGGTGGAAACGGGTAAAGGGAATCCGCTATTGATGCTTTATAGTGTCGTTGATGACCGCAGTGGTGTGTGTTACCAGGAATACCATTGTGTTTATGGAGAGGATGTAACAGCAGCGTTGCGCTTCCTATTTAATGCAATGACGGCTTCCACCTCGGATGGATGCCCCTTCCAGGGAATTCCTGAGATGATCTATACGGACAACGGGCCAATTGCCAAAAGCCATGTATTTCAAAATGTGATGGACTGCCTGGGAATCAAGCTTGCTAGCCATCTGCCTGCGGGTAAAGATGGGAGAAGGGTAACGGCTCGCTCCAAAGGAAAAGTGGAAAGACCGTTCCGGACAGTCAAAGAAGCCCATGAGACTCTGTATCATTTTCACGAACCAGAAAACGAAGTTGAGGCTAACCTATGGCTACGGCAGTATCTGCTAAATTATAACGACCAAAAACACCGTACAGAAGCGCACTCACGCTTAGAGGATTGGTTGCGAAATCTGCCAAAAAGCGGAATCAGGCAGATGTGTAGTTGGGAACGATTTTGTACTTTTGCCCGCGAACCGCAACGAAGGAAAGTGGATGCAACAGCCAGAGTATCAGTTGAGGGCGTGGCTTATGAAGTAAACCCAGACTTAGCAGGCGAAACTGTGGTGCTGTGGTGGGGTCTTTTTGATAACGAATTATATGTAGAGAAAGGCGACCAACGCTATGGCCCATTTTACCCAGTTGATGGGCCTATCCCCTTGCATCGCTATCGCAAACACAAGAAAACTAAAACCGAAGAACGGGCAGACCGGATTGCAGATTTAGCTCTTAAGCTGGGCTTGCCACGAACTGCCTTGGATAAAAACGCGGATCTGCAATTTTTGGTGGATAAGTACAAGGAAATTGAGCCAACTGTCACACCTTTTAAAGACCCAGACCCGTTCCAAGAATTTACTTATCCCACTGTATTATTCGCTAAACTGGCGATTTCAGATTATCTCGCTAAACCTTTGGCGAAATTATCCACTGAACAAATTGCCTTTATTGATGGGCTGCTAGCTGAGACTTTGAATAAAAAAGTGATTATTGAACGAGTACGGCAGTATTTCCACTCGAACAAAGGAGGGCAGCAAAATGCTCACTGAAGTAATGGAACACTTTCGTTTGGTCAAGGAATTTCCCAAGGCTGGTTACTACGAAACAGACCATCAAAAGCAAATGTTCAAAGACATTAAAGCTGCCATCCATTCAGGGAAACTGATTGCCATAACGGGAATTATTGGGTGTGGCAAGACGACTACTTTACGACGCTTGTTTGATGTTTTGGAGAAAGAAGGTAAGATTCTAGTCTCGAAGTCCCTTTCTGTAGATAAAGAACGGGCGACACTGCCAACACTTATTGCTGCTTTATTCTACGATTTATCCACAGATAAGGAAATTAAAATCCCTAAAGACGGTGAAAAACGGGAACGGGAACTACGCGACCTGATTAGAAAAGGTAAAAAGTCAGTAGCACTGTTTGTTGATGAGGCTCATGACCTTCATTACAGTACCCTGACGGGACTCAAACGTTTAATCGAAGTAGTTGAAGACGGTGGTGGCACACTTTCAGTGGTGCTGGCTGGTCATCCCAAACTGAAAAATGATCTGCGCCGTCCGACTATGGAAGAAATCGGTTATCGAGCAACAGTCTTCTCCTTGGAAGGCATTGTTGGCAATCAGCGAGAATATATTGAATGGCTAGTATCTGAATGCACTATCTCTGATACTCCAATTGGTGAAATATTGGAGGCGGAAGCTATTGAATTACTTGCCACGCGGCTCTTGACACCACTACAAATTGAGCAACATTTGACACTAGCTTTGGAGGCGGCGTACCGAGTCGCGGTCAAACCTGTGACTACGGTGATTGTGGAGTCAGTTCTGTCAAAGCAAATTGACGATTTGGAACCCACTCTCACAAGGCATGGCTATGACGTGAGGGGCTTGGCGGAACAGTTCAATGCCAAGCCGGCTGAAATTAAATCGCTGTTTCGCGGACAACTTGATCCCACTCGTGCGCGTGAATTACAAGAGCAAATGCTAGCTGCGGGGTTGCCACTTTAATTATTGGTCATATTTAGTACATTAAATCTTTTTCATCTCGATACTCTTGCAGACAAGCATACCCACCGCTTTATCTGCATCTGGCTTATTTGCAATTAATTTGAGCCAAGTCGGATGATTGCAAGCCCGTTGCAAATAATAATGAGTCTGTTTGCAATTAATGTGAGCCGAAGTGTAATCTTATTTGCAATTAATGTGAGCCAACAATTTTCTTGTTTGCAAGCCGGAGCGTTTATGTTTGCGAGCCGCAACATCTATTGAACCAAAAAGACGCGGAATCGGTCGTTAAAGGTTGGACTAGAGCTATTAGAATCTGGCTTGTCTCTCCGATCTCGTTTTTTATTCTGTTTTGGTTTTATTCACACATTTTTCCGATCCCTACTCCTATTGAAACTACCGAGTCTCTACAGAAGATTTTGCAGAATACTGATTGGAGTAATGCCAAGCTTCAACGGGTTGAGAAAAATTTGGGGACAGATCCAAACCGAAGACGACGGCGGTAAAAATTTGCTTAGTAAATTCTGTTGAGAAAGTGCTTCAACAATTTGTTAATGAGTATGCAATTAATCTTTCATAAGCACTTAGTTAATTAATCACAAAAATCTAGGAGATATTGTAAACTCCACGCCACACCATCACCATAAGGCAAAGGAGTGCTAAGTTTAGCTGCAAGATGAACGTTTGGATGAGCATTTGCAACAGCTACACTAAATCCTGCTACCTGAAACATACTAATATCACTTTCGCTATCACCAATTGCTATTACTTGGAAAGGATCTACACACATATATTTGCATAAATTGAATAGAGCATTACCTTTCTGTGCTTCTGGATGAGAAGCTAGTACAAACCTATAATCATTATCTGAATTGATATGTTCAGTAAAATACATAGATTTTCCATATGTTTTTAGACAGTACTCATAAAGTGAACTTGGTGAACGATCATGTTTGAAGCCAATCAGGACTGGTAAAGCATCTAAGGAAAGAACATTTTCCAGCGAGGAAACAGCTATTCTTTGGGTCATACTTTCACGTCTGTCTTGATAAGTGTGATACTCTGTTTCTTTAATAGTTACCATCAGTCCGAGTTTATTCTGGTCAGCGAACCTTATAATGTCCCTTATTACCTCAATATCTAAAGTTAGTCGTTGAAGCTCATTACCTAATGAATCTCTTATTACAGCACCTAGGTATGAAATTTTATAGATATTTCCACCTATTAAATCTGCAACCTCATCAACTCCTTGAGAGGGACGAGCCGATACCAGTGCAACGTAAATTCCTTTTGTCTGCGCCTTTCGTATTAATTCAATCGCATGTTCACTTAACCTTCCCTTATAATCAGTTAAAGTGTTATCTATGTCTAATGCTAAAAGTCGTGCTTTGTGAGACTGAATCTCCTTTGTTGAAGGTAAATCACTTGGAGATTTTAGAGGAAATCTGCTACTTAGTGGAGATAATGATGAAGAATTATTCATTTTTCTTCTATAAGTGAGGCACTACTAGTCAATAGTAGGCGTTATGGTAGCAATAGTACAGAAACTTAAGACTGAATTCATCGGTAAGAAGTTAAGGAGCGCAAAAGTTTTCGGTCTACTGACATTGGTAAAATTAAATAATTTTTCTCAGATTTAATCCTCGCACTCTAATGCACCTAAAGCCTTCAAAGATATTCTTTGAATATCAGTTAACCCAACTGTATTAAAAATATTCATACCTTCATAAGGTCGAGGAATTCTTAGAGTATTGATACATACACCTGCGTCAATATCCCAAAGCTTTACAGTACCATCCTCACTACCGCTGGCTAACATTTGAGTATTAGGACTGAAAGCAACTGCAAGAATCCAGTTCATGTGTCCTTGAAGTGTATACAAACACTGGCCAGTACTTACGTTCCAAAGCTTTACAGTTTGGTCTTCACCACCACTAGCCAAAACCTGACCATTGGGGCTGAAAGCAACTGTTCTGACTCTACCTTTATGTCCCAGCAAAGTTTGCATACACTGACCAGTACTTACGTTCCAAAGCTTTACAGTTTGGTCTTCACCACCACTAGCCAAAACCTGACCATTGGGGCTGAAAGCAATTGTTCTTATCCAGTTCATATGCCCTTGAAGTGTATACAGGCACTGACCAGTACTTACATTCCAAAGCTTTATAGTTTGGTCTTCACTACCACTAACTAAAACTTGACCAGTGGGACTGAAAGCAACAGTTCTGACTCTACCTTTATGTCCCAGCAAAGTTTGCATACACTGACCAGTACTCACATTCCAAAGCTTTATAGTTTGGTCTTCAATGCTTGTAGCTACTATTTGTCCGTTGGACATAAAAACAACTGCTCTAACTCTGCCAGCTTTTACTGACCAAGTTTGTACAAATTGACCAGTATTTCCATCCCAAAGCTTTATAGTTTGGTTTTTACTATCGTTAGCAACAATTTGACCATTTGGATTAATGGTAACTAACTGAAACTTATCAGTACGTCCACCTAATGTATGTAAACACTGACCAGTGTTGATATCCCAAAGTCTTACAGTTTCATCTTCACTACCACTGGCTAAATATTGGCTAGAAGGACTAAAAGCAACTGACCAAACTCGATCAATGTGGCCTTGCAAAATATCTAAGCAACGACCAGTGTTAATATCCCAGAGTCTTACAGTTTGATCTTCACTACCACTAGCTAGCAATTGATCACTGGAACTGAAAGCAATTGATCTCACGAGCTTTGTGTGTCCCTGTAAAACATCCCTACACTGACCGTTGCTAGTTCGCCAAATTCTTACAGTTTGGTCTTCACTGCCACTAGCTAGCAGTTGACCACTGCGGCTGAAAGCAATTGATCGAACCCATCCTGTATGTCCTTGTAAAACATGCTTACATTCACCGTTGCTGGTCTGCCAAATTCTCACAGTTCGGTCTTCACTACCACTAGCTAGTAGCTGACCACTGGGGCTGAAAGCAATTGATCGAACCCATTCTGTATGTCCTTCCAAAGTAAGCAGGCACTGTCCAGTATTGACATCCCAAATCTTTACAGTTCTGTCATCACTACCACTAGCAATCGTTTTACCATCAGGACTAAAACTAACTGAACGCACCCGAGAAGCATGTTCCCCTAAAGTAAGCAGGCACTGTCCAGTATTGACATCCCAAATCTTTACAGTTTTATCATCACTACCACTGGTAATCGTTTTACCATCAGGACTAAAATTAACTGACTGCACCCGAGCAGTATGTTCCTCCAAAGTAAACAGGCACTGTCCAGTATTGACATCCCAAATCTTTACAGTTTTATCATCACTACCACTAGCAATCGTTTTACCATCAGGGCTAAAACTAACTGATCGCACCCAGTTGGTGTGTTCTTTAAAAACAAGGCGCTGCTTTTTTTCTGTAATTTGCCACAAACGTATCTCCCCATTAAAATCACCTGTGGCGAGTAAATCCTCATTTGAACTAAATGACACTGAAGTAATGCTACCAAAAGTTTCATCGAAATGAGAGTTAGATAGGTTTGCATTAGCAAAGTTGGTATTTCGCAAACTCGCATTGATAAAGTCAGCGCCAACAATCACAGTGTTTCGGAGATCATAATTTTCAAGTGTAGCTAAGTCAAGCCTTAACAATAGAGTTACTGCATTTCCACCAATACAACCAATTTCTTTCTCAGTTTTAAAGCGTGTTGCTTCAACAATCTCTAACAGCTTTTGTGTAGTATTTTCTGTAGACTCGAGCATTGGCACTAACAGATCAAAAGTGAGCTTGCTTAATGGAAACTTTCCAAAAGTAGTACAAAGACCTGTTATCAATTCTGTAGAAAATGATTTAAGTGGTGGTATCCGAATTACTAAACCCTGTTGATCTATTTGACGATTAGCATAGGAAGACCAAGTGTAGTTTTGGGATAAAGCACTTACGTCTAGATGAGACTGTGATTGCGCCAATTCTGTAAAATCAGATGCCAATATCCCTAATTCAGCAGCAAATTTGTAAGCAACAAAAAACTCTAAGAACGATTTATGAGCAGGCGTATAGTCTCCATCGGCATTGCGGATCAGCATAGTTTGACCCATCATGTCGTAATGCCAATGATCCAGGTCTTTCTCTTCTTGTACTACTGCATCAAATAGCTTGCGAATGCGATCAGGAAACAACCGATAGTTCAGACTCATTTGCTCCGTAGACAGCATCTCCCATGACAACTCACACAGGAAGTAAAGCTTGTCTGCCAGAGAGGTAAACGTGCGTTCTGCCTTAATGTCCCGTTCCATCTTGCGCTGCACTGCATACAGGTATACTCGCGACATATCAATCGGCTTACCTGCTTGAATATTGGGTAAGGCTTCTAGGATTAACTCCGCCATCACCGGACGACGAGCCAGATCCACCAGTTGGGAATTGCTCATCACCTGCTCCACGATTTTGGGTGTTGCTTGGAACGATAACACCCGTCGGATCTGGTCATCAGTGAACTTCTCCAATTCCAGCACTTCAAACTGTGGTGTTTCCCCAGTCAAATTTGCGATAGACGCTTGCAACTCTGCGTTTAACAGCGCTCGTCCTTCTTGAGCTTCAGGAAAATGCTCGGTGCGACAAGTAAGGATAACTTTAGCACCAGGAACTACCACCTTCGCCAGTTCCCAGAAATTATTTATCATTTTTTGCCTATCTACCCGTGCTGCCATTTCGTCAAAGCCATCGAAAATTAGTAGTAACCTACCCATGCGGTTAAGTTGTTCAAATGCAGAATACCCAGGTAGAGGAATTTCGTGTTTGCGGAAGAAAAACTCTGAAAATAGCGATTCCACACTCACTGCCTTAGCATAATCTCGCAATGGTATCACCAAAGGCAGACGTGGAAGTTCAACACCACGTTGTTGAGCATCCCGGTAACGCTGCAATGCCAGCCAAGCATAATGTAAAGCAAACCAAGTTTTACCTGTACCAAACTCCCCTAAGATTGATATATGTTCTTTGGCAGGATCATCCAGCCAGCGGTCAATATAGCCGTCAATCCAACCGTTTTGCTTATCGTAGTGACTAATAGATATTTGGCACTTGGTAAGGGAATCTATTTCTTCTTTTGTACAAGCCAAAGGCACATAGTGTGTATCAATTTTCCGTCGCTTCACCTCAGCCTCTAGCCAGTCTAGGTAGCCATTAAAATCCGCATCCTGAGCCAAAAGTTCGTCAAAAGTATAACAACCCAGGTGGCGATTTTCCTCTTTTTCAATTTGGATTCGAGCAACTTGTGAAACTCGACGTGTCGTCACTAACCAACCTTCGTCTGTTCTGTGCTTTTACCCCTTGGATGACCAAATTGTGAATCATACCCTGACCAAAAATTAACGACATTTCAAGGGTTATAGCCTAAACAGAACATAAAACTTTGCATAAGATTGTGTCCGCGTGTCCTGATTGTGAATCATAATAAAGCCTAGAGTTGTCACAACTAAAAACCGAAAACTTCTCCCGAATAATTCTCTAAAAATGACTAATAGGTACAACTTAGATGACAAAATATGGTTCAAAGTGACTAAGATATGATTCAATTCGCGTCTTCTTGGTGTTTTGAGAAGACTGTTATGAAGTTTGTGAATTCCCTGTATCACATAGGTCACGCCAAGGAGGTGAGGCTCAAATGAACGAATTCGAGTTTGAAGATTGGTGTAGGCAACAGCAACTAGCAACCCACACCATTGATTTGATTGCACTCCTCAGGAAATCCCCACCCTCACGTCGGGTACAAGGACGAACCAAGAA
Organism: Nostoc sp. ATCC 53789; assembly: GCF_009873495.1. Taxonomy (GTDB): domain Bacteria; phylum Cyanobacteriota; class Cyanobacteriia; order Cyanobacteriales; family Nostocaceae; genus Nostoc; species Nostoc muscorum_A. The sequence goes on from NZ_CP046708.1 coordinate 55,534, forward strand.
CGTTTGTGGCGTGTATCCTAGTTCTAAAATGGGGGTCACAATTCAATTCGAGAGCCATACAGTGGAATTATGGGCGATTTACCTGATGGAACACGACCCCAAAGTTTTAGAGTTCTACGACCAGCCACCACCATTCAAAATCCAGTACAAAAATCAAGCAGGGCGTAATATCGGTCACTATCATACCCCTGACTTTTTTGTATTACGTCATGATGGTGCGTGCTGGGAGGAGTGGAAAACAGTTAAGGAAGTAGAGAAATTAGCACAAAAATATCCTGGGCGTTATCAAAAAACAGCATCCGGTCATTGGCGTTGCCCACCAGGAGAAGCCCACGCATCACAATTTGGTCTAAAATACTGCGTTCGTACTGATGCCGAATTGAATCCCGTTTTTACCCAGAACTTAATGTTTTTGTCGGATTACCTAGGATTTAAATCAAATTTGACAACAAACTGGAGTTTGGACTAAAAAGCTAGAGAAAAGCAGTCAGCAGTAACACTGACTGCCGTAAAGTCAATGAAAGTAATCGATAAATCATTGACGTGATGATCCTGACACAACTAGAAAAATTCCGCCAAGGTATCTACGATTGTTTGGGAAAGGCCAAAGATGCAGTATTTGAATTGATGGATGCAGTATTAACAAGTCCGAGTATCCCATCGTTTGTAAGCTTGTCACAAAGCCCAGTATTTCGACGGCAATGGTCGAGCATTTATGCAGCACTACATGATAGTCGTCCACCAAAAAGAAAACTGATGAAGCTACTGGTACAGGAGGTAGTGACGGATGAACAGCCATTTCTAGCAGGAGATCATAGCTTTTGGGCAAGACCAGAAGCGAAGACACTAAAAGAAAGAACTTTTCATGGGGACTCCAGGGGAAGCATAGGCATCGGACAAAGTTACAGTACGTTAGCGTGGATACCAGAAGCGGATGGGAGTTGGGCATTGCCGTTAAAGCACGAACGGATCACCAGCTTTGAAACGCCAACAAGTAAAGCCGCATTCCAACTTAAACAAATAACCCGTGAGTTAGGCAAAAGACCGCTTGCTGCTTATGACCGAGGCTACGGCAACGCCAAATTTGTCCAAGCCACGGAGAAGATTGACGCAGACCTGTTGCTGCGTTTAGCTTCTAACCGATGCGTATGGGGTACACCCGGTACTTACAAAGGACGAGGCGCACCGTGTAAACATGGTCATAAGTTTAAGTTCAATGACTCGGAAACTTGGGCAGAGGTAACTGAAACTCTAGAAGTTGAAGACCCGCAAGTTGGTCGAGTAAAAGTCATGCGCTGGAGTGGGTTTCATTTTCTTCAATCTCCAAACCGGGCAATGGAAATCATTCGCGTCGAGGTGATCCAACCAGTTGGACGCAATCGTAAGTTCCAACCCTTATGGCTAGCTTGGTTGGGTCAGACAATGCCTCCATTAGAGGATCTCTGGCAAAAATACCTCCGCCGCTTTGCTCTAGAACATTGGTATCGATTTGCCAAGCAGAGGTTATATTGGACACAGCCTCAGCTTGGCTCTACTCAGGCAGCAGAGCGATGGAGTGACCTGATGCCATTGTTAACTTGGCAATTATGGCTAGCTAGACTTGCCTGTATTGATTCCCCCTTGCCTTGGCAATCGACTCAGGATAAACTGTCTCCAGGACGCGTAGCACAAGCCTTTCCTCTAATTTTAGCCACTATTGGCACTCCTGCTCAACCCCCGAAAACTCGCGGTAAATCACCTGGGCGTGCCCAAGGGCATCAGCCACCTTCGCGTAAGCGTTATCCCACTGTCAAAAAACACGCATCTAAAAAACCTAAAACCGAAGAATCACTTAAGAACGCTGATCTAACTGCTGCTTAGTTTCTGCTTCTTTTTCAACGATTCAACTTAACTCAGCCTCTAAAAGAAGTTGGGTAACTTTTTCTTGCTTTCTATTCATTGCTGCTAAATGCCAATTAGTCCAAACTCAAG